>NZ_SSXB01000006.1:0-126064 GCF_021698995.1 Blastococcus sp. KM273129
GGCGGGCCGCCTCCAGGACGCCGAAGGCCTGCTCGTCGCTGCCGGCGAAGACCGCCGTCGGCGGGTCGGGCAGATCCAGCAGCAGGCGGGCCTGGTCGTAGCCGCCCTCGTGGTGGAAGTTGCCGTGCCGCACGAGCTCGGGGTCGACGCCGATGCCGGCCCGCTCGAGGGCGGCGCGGTAGCCGTCGATCCGGGCGCGGCTGCACAGGAAGTCCTGCGGCCCGCCGATCACCGCGATGCGCCGGTGGCCGAGCTCGACCAGGTGCTCGGTGGCGGCGAGCCCGCCGGCCCAGTTGGTGGCGCCGACGCTGGGCACGTCCTGCCCGGGCATGTCGACCGGGTCGATGACGACGACGGGCAGGTGCGAGCCGCCCAGGCGCCGCTGGTCGGCGGCGGTGATCCGCGAGGTGACGACGAGCGCACCCTGCCGGCCGCCGTTGATCAGCTGCTGCACCCAGTCGGCGCCGGGGTCGCGGGCGAGGGTGCCGACCACGACGTCCAGCCCGCTCTCGGTGATCCCGCGCAGGATCTCCACCGCCCAGGGGCTGTCGAGCGCGGTGAAGACGACGTCCACCAGCGGGCGCGCGGGAGCGGCGGCCCGGCGGGTGACGGGCACGTAGTTGTGCTCCTCGAGCAGGGCCAGGACGTGCGCGCGGGTGGCGGGTGCGACGTCCTGGCGGCCGTTCACGACCTTGGAGACGGTGGGGAGGGAGACGCCGGCCGCGGCCGCGATGCTCGCCAGCGTCGGCCGGCCCAGCTGGGGTGTGGCCACTGCCGTCCTCCTCGGGTGTGCGCCTGCGGTCCGATCCCACCGGACCACCGCCGGCGCGGCCCGTCCAGTGGTGCACGTCACCGGACGGGAGCGGCGATGTTATCGAAAGTTTCGGAGCCGCGGTAGCCCGTCCGGTCGAGTCGGACGCTAGCCGGGGGGTCCGGTCCGCGCCAGAGTTCACCCGGGAGGGTCAGGTCACGCCCCCGTCACGTCGGCGTTGACACCGATGGTGACCCGGCTTACATTCTCGCAACTGCTCGAAACTTTCGGTGTTCAACGACGAAACAGGAAGGTGGCGGTGGGATGTCCCTCCGGCGTCTGACCCGCGTGACCACTCAGGCGGGCGCACTGGTCCTGGCAGGCGCGCTGGTCGCGGCCTGCGGCTCCTCCGGCCCCGCGGGCGGGGGTGGGGGAGAGGGCGGCACCGGTCAGGTGTGGGCCCTCGAGGACGCCGCGCTCAACCCGATCGAGGAGGCCTCGATCGAGCGCTTCAACGAGGGCTCGGACTCCGGGGAGCTGGAGCTGGCCACCTTCGGCAACGACCCCTACAAGCAGCGGCTGCGCGTCGCGCTGGGCTCACCGAACGCGCCCGACCTGTTCTTCAACTGGGGCGGCGGCAACCTCAAGGAGTACGTCGACGCCGGCCGGGTCGAGGACCTCACGGGCCTGCTCGAGGAGAACCCGGAGCTCCGCGATGCGTTCCTGCCCAGCGTGCTGGCCGGCGCGGAGCTGGACGGCAAGAACTACGGCCTGCCCATGCGCGGCATGCAGCCGGTGGTGCTCTTCTACAACCAGGCGGTGCTCGACTCCGCCGGCGTCGAGGTCCCGCAGACCTGGGACGACCTGCTCGCCGCCGTCGACACGCTCAACGGCGCCGGTGTCACGCCGATCGCGCTGGCGGGCACCCAGGCGTGGACCGAGCTGATGTGGATCGAGTACATCCTCGACCGGGTCGGCGGGCCCGAGGTCTTCCAGGCCATCCGTGACGGCGAGGAGGGCGCCTGGGAGGACCCGGCGGTCCTGGAGTCGCTGGAGATGCTCCGCGAGCTCATCGACCGCGGCGCCTTCGGCGACGACTTCGCCTCCGTGGGCTACGACGTCGGCGGCGCATCGACGATCCTGGCGCAGGGGGACGCGGCCTTCCACCTCATGGGCTCGTGGGAGTACACCAACCAGCTCAACGACAGCCCCGAGTTCGTCGAGGCCGGCGACCTGGGCTGGACCACCTTCCCGGCGATCGAGGGCGGCGCGGGCGACCCGTCGAACCTGGTCGGCAACGTGTCCAACTTCTACTCGCTGACCAGCTCCTCGGAGAACAAGGAGGCGGCGCAGGAGTACCTGTCGACCGCGCTCACCAGCGACGAGTACATCTCCGACCTCATCGAGGCCGGTGACGTGCCGCCGGTGCAGGGCATCCGCGACCAGCTCGCGGAGACCGAGAACGGCGACTACGCGACGTTCATCTACGACGCCACGGCCGACGCGGACAGCTTCCAGCTCTCCTGGGACCAGGACCTGCCGGCCGACGAGGCCACCGAGATGCTGACCCAGCTGGAGCAGTTCTTCCTCGGCAACCAGACGCCGCAGGGCTTCGTCGACGCGATGTCCGGCGTCTGACCGGTACCTCCACGGCATGCAGGACACGGCGCAGCGGACCAGGACAGGGGCACCACGCATGGCGGTCACCCGGCAGGACCGGCCCTCGGGCTGGTACCTGGCACCAGCGGTCACGTTCTTCGGGGCGTTCGCGGTGCTGCCCATGGTCCTGGTCGTCTACCTCAGCTTCACCTCCTGGAACGGCTTCGGGTTCCCCGCGCTGACCGGTGCGGAGAACTGGAGCCGGCTGATCGAGGACGGTCGGGCCTGGGACTCGCTGCGGCTGACCCTGCTGTTCATGGTGCTGACCTGGGTCGTCCAGACCCCGATCGCGATGCTGATCGGGGTCTGGGCGGCCGGGCACCAGCGCAACCGCGCGGTGCTCAGCTCCTTCTTCTTCCTGCCGCTGCTGCTCTCCACCGCGGCGATCGCGCTGCTGTGGGCCGCGGTGCTCGACCCCAACTTCGGCGCCACCCAGGCGCTGCCGTTCCTGGACGGCGTCAACTTCCTGGGCAACACCGAGCTGGTCGTCTACACCGTGGTCTGGGTGATCAGCTGGCAGTACATCCCGTTCCACACGCTGCTGTACCAAGCCGCCGCCCGGCAGGTGCCGCAGAGCCTCTACGAGGCGGCCACCCTCGACGGCGCCGGCCGCTACCGGCAGTTCTTCACCATCACGCTGCCGCTGCTGAAGTACACCGTGATCACCTCGACGGTGCTGATGCTCGTCGGCTCGGTGACCACCTTCGACACGATCCTCATCCTCACCGGGGGCGGGCCGGGCACGGCGACCCGCATCCTGCCGCTGCACATGTACATCACCGGCTTCAGCGGCTTCGAGTTCGGCTACGCCAGCGCCATCGCGGTCCTGCTGCTGCTGCTGGGCGCGGGGCTCTCGCTGGCCGTGACGAGTGCGACCGGCTTCCGCAAGATGCAGAGCCAGCAGGAGGGCATGTGAGCGACCGCGCGCCGCTGGGCGGGGACGACACCACGAGGGGCGCGGTGGGCGTGCGGACGGCGGAGGCGCCGCCCTCGCCGATCGCCCCGGTGCCGGAGGTGCCCGAGCGGCAGCGGCGCCGGGTGTGGAACCGGCGCCGCGCCCACGGCCGGCCCAACGTCCTGGCCGGCGTGCTGGCCACCGTCTGGCTGGCGCTGGTCGCCGTCCCGCTGTACTTCCTGGTCGCGGCGAGCTTCCGCACGCGGTCGGAGTACCTGTCGGACAACCCGCTGGCCCCGCCGCCGAACCCGACGCTGGAGAACTACGAGACCGTCCTCACCGGCGACTTCCCGACCTACCTGCTCAACACGGTGGTCGTCACAGTGGCGACCGTCGCGATCGTCGTCGGGCTGACGCTCCCGGCGGGCTACGCCGTCGCCCGCAACGCCGGCCGGGCGGTCCAGCGCGGGTTCTCCCTCATGCTCGTCGGCCTGGCCATCCCGGCGCAGGCGGCGATCATCCCCGTCTACCTGATGATCACCCAGCTCCACCTGTACGACACCCTGCTCGCGGTCATCCTGCCGACGGCGGCGTTCGCGATGCCCGTCGCGCTGCTGGTGATGACCAACAGCCTGCGCGACATCCCGCGCGAGCTCTACGAGGCGCAGACCCTCGACGGCGCCGGCCCGTTCCAGGCGCTGCGGCACCTGGTGCTCCCGCTGGCCAAGCCGGCGATCACCACGGTGGCGGTCTTCACGTCGCTCACCGCGTGGAACGGCTTCCTCTTCCCCCTGGTGCTCACCCAGTCCGTGAGCACGCGGGTGCTCACGCTGGGCCTGTGGGACTACCAGGGGCAGTTCGGCACCAACGTCCCGGCGCTGCTGGCGGCGGTCACGCTGTCGGTCGTCCCGATCTTCGTCCTGTACCTCGTCGGCCGCCGCTACCTGCTCAGCGGCCTGACCGCCGGCGCCGGCAAGTAGCCCGGCCCGCACCGAGAGGAAACCTCATGGCCTCCGTCACCTACGAGGGCACCAGCTGCGTCTACGGCGGCGCGGCACGACCGGCGGTGGACCGGCTCGACCTGGCCATCGAGGACGGTGAGTTCCTCGTCCTCGTCGGCCCGTCCGGGTGCGGCAAGTCGACGTCGCTGCGGATGCTCGCCGGCCTCGAGGACGTCACCGACGGCCGCATCCTGATCGGGGACCGGGACGTCACGGAGGTGCCGCCCAAGGACCGCGACATCGCCATGGTCTTCCAGAACTACGCGCTGTACCCGCACATGACGGTCGCGGACAACATGGGCTTCGCCCTGAGGATGGCGGGTCTCGGCAAGGCGGAGATCGCCCAGCGGGTGCAGGAGGCGGCGAAGCTGCTGGACCTGGAGCCCTACCTGGACCGGCGGCCCAAGGCGCTGTCGGGCGGTCAGCGCCAGCGCGTCGCGATGGGCCGGGCCATCGTGCGCCAGCCGCAGGTCTTCCTGATGGACGAGCCGCTGTCCAACCTGGACGCCAAGCTGCGGGTGCAGACCCGCACCCAGATCGCCGCGCTCCAGCGCCGGCTCGGCATCACCACGGTCTACGTCACCCACGACCAGACCGAGGCGATGACGATGGGTGACCGGGTGGCCGTGCTCAAGGACGGCGTGCTCATGCAGGTGGGCCGGCCGCGCGAGCTGTACGACCGGCCGGCCGACGTCTTCGTGGCCGGCTTCATCGGCTCGCCCGCGATGAACCTGCTCACCCTGCCGGTGGTCGAGGGCGGCGTCCGCCTGGGCGACGAGGTGCACCCCGTGCCCCGGGACGTGCTCGGCGGCGCCTCCGGGGCGCTGGTCACCGTCGGCGTCCGCCCGGAGGACCTGGAGCTCGCCGGGCACGGGCTGGCCGTCGAGGTCGACGTCGTCGAGGAGCTGGGGGCCGACGCCTTCGTCTACGGCCGCACGACAGCCGGCGGCGAGGAGCACCTGGTCACCGCCCGGGTCGACGGGCGCACGCCGCCGCTGAAGGGCGAGCTGGTGCACGTGCGCCCGCGGGCCGGGCACGTGCACCTGTTCGACGGCCGCAGCGGCGCCCGGCTCGGCGGCTGAGACCCCCGTCCGGCGGCCCGGACGCGGGCCGCCGGGCCGGGCACCCCGCGCGCGTGGAACGCGGTGCGGCGCGCGCGGGGAGAGGGATCGGCGGTGCGCTCCCTAGACTCGTGTGGTCCCCGGGCCGACGGGGCCGCGCGATCGAGGAGTGTGCATGGCCGTCCGAGCCATCCGGGGTGCGACCCAGGTCGACGCCGACGACCGGCAGCAGGTGCTCGAGGCCACCCGCGAGCTGGTGAGCGCGGTGCTCGAACGCAACGGGCTCGAGCACGACGACGTCATCAGCATCCTGTTCACCGCCACCCCGGACCTCGTCTCCGAGTTCCCGGCCCTGGCCGCGCGCGAGCTCGGCATGGGCGGGGTGCCGCTGATGTGCGCCACCGAGATCGGCGTGCCGCACGCGCTGCCGCGGGTGCTGCGCCTCATGGCCCACGTCGAGACGCCGCGGCCGCGCGCGGAGATCCAGCACGTCTACCTGCGCGGCGCCGTGGCGCTGCGGCGCGACATCGCGCAGTGACCCGAGAACGACGAACGAGCAGGAGCACATGAGCAGCCCCCAGAGCCCCTTCCGCGGGTCGGTGACCCTCGACGGCCCGTCGGGGACCGGCAAGTCCAGCGTCGCCCGCGACGTCGCCGCCCGTCTCGGCGCGGCCTACCTCGACACCGGGGCGATGTACCGCGCGGCGACCGTCGCCGTGCTCGACGCCGGCGTGGACCCCGCGGACGCCGAGGCCGTGGCCCGCACCGTCGCGGAGGCGGGGATCGTCGTGGGCACCGAGGCCGGCACCGAGCGGGTCGAGGTCGGCGGCGCCGACGTCGCCGCCCGCATCCGCGGCGCCGAGGTGACCCGGGCGGTCTCCGCGGTCTCCGCGGTCCCGGCGGTCCGCCGGCAGCTGGTCGCCCAGCAGCGCGCGCTGGTCGCCGGTGCCGAGGCGGTCGTGGTCGAGGGCCGTGACATCGGCACCGTGGTGCTGCCCGACGCGACGCTGAAGGTGTACCTGACCGCGGCCCCCGAGGTGCGGGCCCAGCGCCGCGCCGGCCAGCTCGGTGTCACCGACACCGCGGAGATCGCCGCGCTCGCCGCCGACCTGCGCCGCCGCGACGAGTACGACAGCAGCCGGGCCGACAGCCCGCTGCGCCCGGCGGAGGACGCCGTCGTCGTCGACAGCAGCGACCTCTCCCAGGCCCAGGTGGTCGACCGCATCGTGCTGCTGGCGGAGACCGTCGTGCCCGCGGGGGAGCGCCGGTGACCGAGCCCGAGGGCGGGCCGCTGCCCGTCGTGGCCATCGTCGGCCGGCCCAACGTGGGCAAGTCGACGCTGGTGAACCGCTTCCTCGGCCGCCGGGCGGCCGTCGTCCAGGACACGCCGGGCGTGACCCGCGACCGCATCGCGTACGAGGCGCTGTGGAACGGCAAGCGCTTCACCGTGGTCGACACCGGCGGATGGGACCCCAAGGCCGCCGGTCTGGGTGCCTCCATCACCCGGCAGGCCGAGTACGCCATGAAGACCGCCGACGTCATCGTCTTCGTCGTCGACAGCCAGGTGGGGGCCACCGAGACCGACCTGGCCGCCGCGCGGGTGCTCCGGCGCAGCGACCGGCCGGTGATCCTGGTGGCCAACAAGGTCGACGACGAGCGCAGCGAGGCCAACGCCGCCGAGCTGTGGTCGCTGGGGGTGGGCGAGCCGCACCCGGTCAGCGCGCTGCACGGCCGGGCCAGCGGTGACCTGCTCGACCTCGTCCTGGACGCGATGCCCGACGCGCCGCGCGAGCAGGAGAGCGAGGGCGGCCCCCGCCGGGTGGCCCTGGTCGGCCGGCCCAACGTGGGCAAGTCCAGCCTGATCAACCGGCTGGCCAAGGAGGAGCGCTCGGTCGTCGACTCGGTGGCCGGCACCACCGTCGACCCGGTGGACTCGCTGGTCACCCTGGGCGGCGAGGAGTGGCGGTTCGTCGACACCGCGGGTCTCCGCCGCAAGGTCAACACCGCCAGCGGCATGGAGTACTACGCCAGCCTGCGCACCGAGGCCGCGATCCAGGCCGCCGAGGTCTGCGTCGTGCTGCTCGCCGCCGACGAGGTGATCAGCGAGCAGGACCAGCGGGTCATCACCCAGGTGGTCGAGGCCGGTCGCGCGCTGGTCCTGGCCTTCAACAAGTGGGACACCCTCGACGAGGACCGCCACCACCAGCTGGAGCGGGAGATCGACCGGGACCTCGCGCACGTGAAGTGGGCGACGCGGGTCAACATCTCCGCGTCCACCGGCCGCGGCGTGGGCAAGCTCGCCGACCACCTCCGGGCCGCGATCGCCGCGTGGGAGACCCGCGTGCCGACCGCCGAGCTGAACACGTTCGTGCGGGCGCTGGTGCAGGAGACGCCGCCGCCGGCCCGTGGCGGGCGCGCGCCGAAGATCAAGTACGTCACGCAGGCCGACGTCCGCCCGCCGCGGTTCGTCGTCTTCTCCACCGGCTTCCTGGAGGCCGGCTACCGCCGCTTCCTGCAGCGCAAGCTGCGGGAGCAGTGGGGCTTCCAGGGCACTCCGATCGAGATCTCGGTGAAGGTCCGCGAGGGGCGGGACAAGGACGGCAAGCGCGGCTGACCACCATCGAGGCCGGGGAGGGCCGTGCGGTAACCTTCTCGGGCGGTCGATCGCGGCCCGGGGAGCCCCGGGGTGTCGTCCGGCCCGCGGGCTGTAGCGCAGCTTGGTAGCGCACCTGACTGGGGGTCAGGGGGTCGCAGGTTCAAATCCTGTCAGCCCGACAGTGTGATGTCGCGAGACATCCCGGACGCCCGGACTCACGAATAGTGAGTCCGGGCGATTGCCGGTCCGGCTGCGCGTATTTCTGAATCCCGGGCCGTGGGCATCGACTCCGATGGCCGTCAACAGGTGCTGTTGACGTCAGACCAGGGCTGAAGAAGTCTTGGGCCGCCACTCAGTCTTCAGTGCACGTAATCCGGAGGTGAGTTGCACCTGATATCCACGGAGCGCTAGCGACGAAGAGAACAGCATGTCACTGTGCCGTCGTACGGTGCCGCCGTGACGTGAACGCCGCACCCGCTTATCTTGCGGTCAGCGGCGATCGCGCCCAGCAGGCGCCGCTGCGCCTCCGTGAAGCGGCCGGGCCCGAGTCCGAGTCTCGGGGCCGCCGTCCTCACTGGCGATGCCTTCGTAGCGAACACCCTCCAGGCCTGGGCGGATCGGATGCTGACAGACGTGGCCGGTGACGGCCGTCAGACGGTCAAACACCCCGCCGGCCCCGTGCGGATGAAGCGTGGCCAGGGGCCCTTGATGGAGACACAAGCCGTGTCCTCGAGCGGCCCACTTCGAGCGACCCGGACGGGGGACCGCGGGCGCGCTGCGTGGTTGACCAGGGGCAACCGCGATGGATGGCCACCAGGTCCCGCACGCGAAAGGACGTCGTACACGCCCGCCAAGCGAACCGGGCGGCCAAGCTGCAACACCGCGGGGACGCCACTGTCGAGGCCGCTGACTCGGCCGAGTCGACGCCCGCTGACCGTATGGCCACAGCAGACCGGTTTCGTGCAGCAGGGAAGCGTGCCGTAGCGCGCTGGGGGAGCCTGCTCAAGCGCCTCGCGGAGTGACCCTTTACCTCGGCGTCGATCGGGTCATCGAGCTCTACGCCCTCGCCGGTGAGCCGGTCCTGCTTCTCGACAGGTCGACTTCGAAGGCGCCGTAGCCCGGTGCCAGGCCGGCGTCGGCGACGAGGACGCCTTCCCGCCTTCTGTGGGACAGGGCGGCTCTGCTGCACGGTATTGCGAGCACTCAGTGCTTCCAGGACGGCAACAGGCGCGCCGCATGGCCGGCCACCGCCGTGTTCCTCGAGCTGAACGGCGTCGAGTTGCCTGACATATCCGACATCGAAGCCCAAGCGTTCGTCATGGCCGTGGCGGACAGCGCGTGGAGCGACCGGACGTCGCGAAGGCGGCCGAGTGGTTGGCGGTTCAGGCGCACAGCCGCGTGACGGACGCCCCTGGCCGCCACGGCGGCGCGCTCGGAGACCTCTCGGGCAGCCGCAGGACGGCGTGGCAGCCGACCGCCAGCCCCGTCAGCCCGCGCGCGAAGGCGTGCTCCACCTCGGCCACCAGAATGTCCCGCGGGGCCCGGTAAGTCTTCGGCACCCGGCGCAGGTGGTGGTCGAACCGGCCCGACTCCACGAGCAGCGCCAGCGCCTCCTGGTCCAGCCGCGGGGCGTCCCAGCGGCTGAGCGGACCCCCCGCCCGGACCGCGGCACGTGCAGGATCGCAGCCGGACCCAGCGGGGTGGGCGACCGACGGAAGGAGCTCCCGTGCTGACCGAGGTCGCGGAGGACGTGCTCGTCCACCGGAGCGAGCTGCTGCAGAACAACGCCGTCGTCGTGCGGGGACCGGCCGGCGTGCTGCTCGTCGACCCCGGCCTGACGAACGACGAGATGGCGTGCCTGGCCGGCGACCTGGCCGAGCTGGGCCAGCGCGTCGTGACCGGCTTCGCCACCCACCCCGACTGGGACCACGTGCTGTGGCACCCCGCCCTCGGCGACGCGCCCCGGTACGGGACGGCGCGCTGCGCGGCGGTGCTGCGCGACCTGCTGGCGCAGCCGGACTGGCGGGCCCGGGTCGCCGAGGGCCTGCCGCCGGAGATCGCCGACGAGGTGCCGCTGGACCTCTACGGCCGCATCAGCGGCCTGCCCGCCGGCACCGCCCAGCTGCCCTGGGACGGCCCCCGGGTCCGGGTCCTCCAGCACCCGGCCCACTCCCCGGGGCACGCGGCGCTGCTGGTCGAGGACGCCCGCGTGCTCGTCGCGGGCGACATGCTCTCCGACGTCTTCGTCCCGATGCTCGACGAGTGGATCGGGGCCGACGACCCGGTCGAGGAGTACCTGGCCGGCCTCCGGGTGCTCGAGGGCGTGGCGGACGGAACCGACGTCGTCGTCCCCGGGCACGGCTCCGCCGGCGGCGGCGGTCAGGCGCGCGCACGGATCGAGCTGGACCGTGCGTACGTCACCGCCCTGCGGGACGGCCGCGAGCCGGACGACCCGCGGATCGGCCCCAAGGTGCCGCCGGGCTGGGAGTGGGTGGCGGACATCCACGCCGGGCAGGCGGCCGACGTCGCACGGTGGCGCGGGCGGGAGGGGACCCCGGCCTGACACCGCCCGGAACGCCGGCACCTGGGGCGGCGGAGGGCGTTCCCCGCGGCCCCCCGTGGTGCGACGCTGCGGGCATGGGCCACCGCCGTCCTGACCCGCGCCACTCGGCCGGTGACGAACGTCCGCGGCGGGAGGAGGCGGCACCCGCCGAACGCCGGGGGCAGCCCTCGGCCCACGCGTCCGGGGAGGCCGTCCGGGACGACCTGACGCAGCGGTTGTCGGACCTGGCGCGCGAGATGCAGCAGAAGAACGACGCGACGGCGGTCATGGAGCACATCGTCTCGGCCGGCGCCGGCACGGTCCCGGGCGCCGAGGAGGCCACCGTCAGCCTCGTGCAGGGACGCCGGCGGGTGGTGTCGGCCGCGGCCACCGGTGAGCGCGCGCGGCGCTTCGACGAGCTGCAGCAGGAGGTCGGCCAGGGGCCGTGCCTGGACGCGATGTACGAGCAGGTCACCGTGCGGGTCGACGACCTGGCCACCGACCCCCGCTGGCCGGAGCTCGCCCGCCGGGCACCGGCGGAGCTGGGGATGGCCAGCATGCTCTGCTTCCAGCTCTTCGTCCGCGAGAGCGACCTCGGGGCGCTCAACCTCATGGCCCGCCGGCCCGGGGCGTTCACCGACGAGTCCGAGCGGGTCGGGCTGCTGTTCGCCAGCCACGCCGCGATCGCCCTCGCCGACGCCCGGGACCTCAACCACGTCACCACCGCACTGGCCAACCGCGACGTCATCGGGCAGGCGAAGGGCATCCTGATGGAGCGCTACAAGGTCACGCCTGACATGGCCTTTGCGCTGCTGGCGAGGGTCAGCCAGGAGACCAACCGAAAGCTGGCCGAGGTGGCCGAGCAGCTCGCGGAGACCGGCACCCTCGGGAGCTCGCACCGCGGGCCGACCTCCTAGCGGGGGACGTCGCCACCCGTGCGGATCGGGGCGAGGCTCGGGCTGCCGATGTCCCACAGGGCCTCGTTGAGCGCCTGGGACAGGGCGTTGTGCTCGTGGTTCGGCCAGCGTGCGATCCCGTCGAGGTAGGCGGTCAGGTCCGCGCGCGAGCGGTTGCCGCCGCACTCCAGGTAGGCCCACCAGAGGGAGTCCGGCGCCAGGCCGCCGAGGCACCGGGCGACGACGGTCAGGGGGCAGGCGCAGTCGGTCGTGGTCGTGGTCATCGTGTTCCTCGCGCGTCCGGCGGCGGGTTGCTGCACCCGGGTGTCCGGTGGCGCGCCGGTCGAGGAGGAGCCCCGTGGCTCAGGGCGGTGGGGGTGGGCGTCGTCGCGGCGACGGCCGACGACGGGTCAGCGACGGCCGCGGCCACTGGCCGGGGGCGTGCCGTGGTGCTCGCCGGTGAGCACGAGCTGGTCGGCGATGTCGCGGACCTTCCGGTTGCCGCTCATCGAGGCCTGCGCCAGGAGCTGGAAGGCCTGGTCGGCGGTCAGCTTGTGCCGTTCCATCAGCACGCCCTTGGCCTGGTCGATGACCGCGCGGGTCTCCAGCGCGAGCTGCAGGTTGTCGGCCATGTCCCGGGCGCTCTGGTAGGCGTGCAGGTTGCCGGCCGCGACCGCGGCGTACGGCCCGATCCGCGTGGCGGCCGACCGGCTGTCCGCGTCGAACGCGCGGGCCCTGCCGGCGTAGATGTTCAACGCCCCGGAGACCTGTGCCTCGCCGTCGACGAGCAGCGGGACGGAGAGGGAGCTGAGGTTGCCGTGGCCGGCGGCACGGCGCGTGTAGTCCGGCCAGCGGGTGTCGGTGCGCGTGTCGGGGATCTCGGTGAGCTGGCCGGTCCGGGCAGCGTGCAGGCACGGGCCGTGGCCCCGCTGGTACTGGGTCTCGTCGAGGTCGACGGCGAGCTGACCGGTGGAGACGACGGTGGTGGGGCGGTCCCTCACCAGCAGCAGCACCGAGACGTGCGGCTCGGCCGGCATGACGGCCCGGGTGAGGTCGGCCACCGTCTGCAGCAACATGTCCATCGACAGCTCGCGCAGCGACAGCCGGCCGAGGTGCTCGAGCGCCTCGGTGGTGCTGGTGGGCTGGGGGGTGTGCGCGCCGTCCACGGCAGGGCCTCCGGTCGTTGCACCGGGGGCGGGTGACCTCGGCAGCAGGACCTTGTCGCAGGCCCCGCATCGCGGGTACGCCGTCGCTGGACGCAGCCTCGACGCAGTGCGCATCGCCGCTGGGGGCGACGGTACGCGCTCGACCCGGGACCTCCCGGGCAGCGGCCGCCGATCATGGTCGGCCAACCGTCGCCACGCCGACCGTTATCCCCAACACCGGGCCGAACAGGACTCACGCCCGAGAACGGCAGCGACGCGGAAGAGGACCCCGCATCCTCAGGCGTCGAAGTCGACCGTGACCTCGTCGGTGACCGGCAGCGACTGGCAGGTGAGCACGTAGCCGGCCTCGACCTCGGCGGGCTCCAGGGCGTAGTTGCGCCGCATCTCCACCGCACCGGCCGTGACCCGCGCCCGGCAGGTACCGCAGACACCGCCCTTGCAGGCGAAGGGCAGGTCCGCGCGCACCTTCTGCGCGGAGTCCAGCACCGGCTCGCCGCGGGGGAGGGTCAGCGTGGTGGACCGGCCGTCGAGGACGACGGTCACCTGCGCGCCGGGCCCCTCGACGGTCTCCTCGTCGCCGCGGACGGGCTCGGGCGGGACGTCGTCGACGTAGAACAGCTCCTGGTGCACCCGCTCCGGCGGCACCCCCAGCTCGGCCAGCAGCGCCCGGGCGTCGGTCACCATCCCGTGCGGGCCGCACAGCCACCAGTGGTCGACGTGCGGGGCGTCGACCAGGTTGCCGACCAGCGCACGCAGCCGATCGCCGTCGAGCCGGCCGCTGGTCAGCTCGGCGTCGCGCGGTTCGCGGGAGAGCACGTGCACCAGCTGCAGCCGGGGGCCGTGGCGATCCTTCAGATCGGCGAGCTCGTCGGCGAACATGACGGTGTTCGTGCGCCGGTTGCCGTAGAAGACGGTCACCGTCGACTCGCCGTCCCGCAGCACGGTGGCGGCCAGCGAGAGCGCCGGGGTGATCCCGGAGCCCGCCACGACGAAGACGTGGTCGCCGGGCACCGACAGGTCGGCGGTGAAGGTGCCCGAGGGCGGCAGCACCTCGATCCGGTCGCCGGGGCGCACGTCGCGCACCAGCCAGGAGGAGAAGAAGCCGCCCGGGACCTCGCGGACACCGACCCGCGGGGCGGCGCCCACCGGCGCGCAGATGGAGTACGAGCGGCGCTCGTCCCGCTCGCCGTCCACGCGGCGCAGCGTGAGCGCCTGCCCGGGCCGGAAGGCGTAGTCGGCCGCCAGCTCCGGGGGGACGTCGAAGGTGACCGCCACGGCATCGTCGGTGAGCCGCTCGACACCCGCCACGGTGAGCGGGTGGAACCGCGGCCGGCGGCGGGTCGGTGCGTCCACTAGATCTCCTTGACGTGCTCGAAGGGCTCCCGGCAGCTGCGGCAGCGGCGCAGCGCCTTGCAGGCGGTCGACCCGAACTCCGACAGCTCCTCGGTGTCGGGCGAGCCGCAGAGCGGGCAGTCCGCGGTGCGCCGGGGCGGACCGAGCTGGAGGGGCACGGGGCCGTCGGTGCGCACCGGGGCGCTGCCCGGGGGTGCGATGCCGGCGGCGGCGAGCTTGCGGCGGCCCTCGGCGCTGATCCAGTCGCTGGTCCAGGCGGGGGAGAGGACGGTGCGGACGTCGACGTCGCCGAAGCCGGCCTCGTGCAGCGCCCGCAGCAGGTCGGCGCGCATGACCCCCATCGCGGGGCAGCCGGAGTAGGTGGGCGTGATCTCGACGACGACGGCGCCGTCCGCCTCGGTGCGGACGTCCCGCAGGACGCCGAGGTCGGCGAGGGTGAGCGTGGGCAGCTCGGGGTCGGTGACCTGTCCGGCGACGCTGCGCGGGTCGGGGGGCACGGCGCTCACCAGGTCGCCGCCGGGTGCTGCCGGGCGAGCCCCTGCAGGGTGCCGAGCAGCTCGGCGAGCTCCGGGCCGTGCTGCCCCCGGCGCCCCCGCGGGGGCGTGCCCACGGGCCAGGCCGGCACCGGCAGCGCGGCCCGCCCGAGCACCTGGCCGAGCACGTCGCGCACCTCGTCGCGCACGCCGGCGGGGTCGACGGCCACGCCGGCCGCGGCGAGCCGCGTCTCGACGTCGGTGGGCGTGAACAGCTCGGCGAGCAACGGCCACACCGCGTCGACCGCGGACCGGGTGCGCCGGTGCGACTCCTCTGTGCCGTCGCCCAGGCGCACCACCCAGCGGGCGGCGTGGTCGCGGTGGTAGGCCAGCTCGTGCACGCCCTTGGCGGCGATGGCGGCGAGCACCGGGTCGCGGGAGGACCGCAGCCGGCTGAACACCGCGAGCCGCACGGTGGCGGCGGCCAGCAGCCGGACGACCGCCTGCGCGAAATCGGTGTCGGGCGCGGCGACGAGCGCGGTGCTGCGGAACTCGTCGGGGTCGCGGAAGTAGGCGAGCGCGTCCTCGTCCGGGATGGTGGCGCCGGCCCGCTCGCGGGAGCGGCCGAGCACACCGACCGATCCGGCGCGGGCCAGCAGCAGCCGGGCCTGGCCGAGCAGGTCCAGGGCGATGTTGCCGATCGCCACCTCCTCCTCGAGCTCGGGGGCGCGGGTGACCCACTCCGTCAGCCGCTGGGCGAGCACGAGGGCGTCGTCGCCGAGCATGAGGCAGTACGTGCCGAGGTCGGCGGGGTCGATGCCGCCGGGCACGGTGGTGTCGACGCCGGCCAGCGGGTCGTCGAACCCGGTGCCGAACGCCCAGCGCCCCGCCTCCCCGTGCGCGTTCGCCAACGCGTCGTACACCGTCTCCTCGTGGACCACGACGAAATGCTCCTTGCTGCGGTGACGTGCTGGAACGGGGTCCTCCTTCAGATGTGCGGGACGCCGTCCGGGATCTCGTAGAACGTCGGGTGGCGGTAGACCTTGTCGCCGCTCGGGGCGAACAGCGGGTCCTTCTCGTCGGGGCTCGACGCGGTGATGTCGGCGGCCCGGACCACCCAGATGCTCACGCCCTCGTTGCGCCGGGTGTAGAGGTCGCGGGCGGCGTCGACGGCCATCTCGGCGTCGGGCGCGTGCAGCGAGCCGACGTGCACGTGGTTGAGCCCCCGCTTGCCGCGGACGAACACCTCGTACAGCGGCCAGTCGCGGCGCACCGCCCGGGGGCGCGGCTCCACCGGCACCTCCGGCCCCGTCGGGACCGCGCCGTGGCCCCCTGCCGCGGTCACCTCGCTCACGCCGGCACCGCCTCGTGCTTGCGGGCGTGGGCGGTGGCGGCCTCGACCACCCACGCGTTGTCGTCGCGCGCGGCCCGCCGCCGGGCGATGCGGACGTCGTTCATCGGCCCCTGGCCGCCGAGGACCCGCTTGAACTCCTCCCAGTCGATCGCGCCGAACCGCCAGTGGCCGCTCTCCTCGTCCCAGGCGAGGTCCGGGTCGGGGAGCGTGACGCCGAGGAACTGCGCCTGGGGCACGGTCATGTCGACGAAGCGCTGCCGCAGCTCGTCGTTGGTGTGCCGCTTGATGCCCCACGCCATCGACTGCGCGGTGTTGGGGCTCTCGTCGTCGGGCGGGCCGAACATCATCAGCGAGGGCCACCACCAGCGGTCGACGGATTCCTGGACCATCGCCCGCTGCTCGTCGGTGCCCCGCATCATCGTCATCAGCAGCTCGTAGCCCTGCCGCTGGTGGAAGGACTCCTCCTTGCAGACCCGGATCATCGCCCGGGCGTAGGGCCCGTAGGAGGAGCGGCACAGCGGTACCTGGTTGCAGATCGCCGCGCCGTCGACCAGCCAGCCGATCACGCCGACGTCGGCGTAGGACGGCGTCGGGTAGTTGAAGATCGAGCTGTACTTCTGGCGGCCCTCGATCAGCTTGTCGGTGAGGTCGGCGCGGTCGGCCCCCAGGGTCTCGGCCGCCGAGTACAGGTAGAGACCGTGCCCGGCCTCGTCCTGCACCTTGGCCAGGAGCACCGCCTTGCGCCGCAGGCTGGGCGCGGCGAGCAGCCAGTCGCCCTCGGGTTGCATGCCGATGATCTCCGAGTGGGCGTGCTGCGCGACCTGCCGCACCAGGGTCTTCCGGTAGCCCTCGGGCATCCAGTCCCGCGGCTCGATGCGGCGGTCGGCGGCGATCGTGGCGGCGAACTGCTGCTGGAGGGCGGCCTCGTCGGGCGACCCGGCCGGTTGCCGGTCCAGGGTGGGGGCGGGCATGGGTGCTCCTCGGCTCTTTACCGACCGAACGGTCAGGAATAGTGTGACCCAGGTCGCACCCGGGCACAAGCGCCCGGCGGGACGGCGCGGGCGAGGGGCGAGGACGGCAGGCTATGACGACGACCGGACGGCGGCGCCCCGGCGCGGCCCCGCAGCTCGAGCAGCTCGACCCGGCGGAGCGGATGTCCACCGAGGAGCTGCGCGCCCTGCAGCTGGACCGGCTGCGGTGGTCGCTGCGGCACGCCTACGAGCACGTGCCGCACCACCGGCGGGCCTTCGACGCGGCCGGCGCGCACCCCGACGACTGCCGGGAGCTCGCCGATCTGGCGCGCTTCCCGATGACCGGCAAGGCCGACCTGCGCGACAACTACCCCTTCGGCATGTTCGCCGTCCCCCGGGAGCAGGTGCGCCGGGTGCACGCGTCGTCGGGCACCACCGGCAAGCCGACCGTCGTCGGGTACACCGAGGGCGACCTGGCCACCTGGGCCGCCCTGATGGCCCGCTCGATCCGCGCCGCCGGCGGCCGCCCCGGCGACGTGCTGCACAACGCCTACGGCTACGGGCTGTTCACCGGCGGGCTGGGTGCCCACTACGGCGCCGAGGCGCTGGGCTGCACCGTCGTCCCCGTGTCCGGCGGGATGACGCCGCGCCAGGTGCAGCTGATCACCGACTTCCGGCCGCGGGTGGTGATGGTGACGCCCACCTACATGCTCACGATCATCGACGAGTTCGAGGCCCAGGGCGTCGACCCGCGCTCGACCGGTCTGGAGATCGGCATCTTCGGCGCCGAGCCGTGGACCGAGCAGATGCGCCTGGAGATCGAGGAGCGGCTCGGCATCCAGGCCGTCGACATCTACGGCCTCTCGGAGGTGATGGGGCCCGGCGTCGCCCAGGAGTGCGTGGAGACCAAGGACGGCCTCCACCTGTGGGAGGACCACTTCTACCCGGAGATCATCGACCCGCTCACCGGTGAGGTGCTGCCCGAGGGGGAGAGGGGCGAGCTGGTGCTCACCTCGCTGACCAAGGAGGCGATGCCCGTCGTCCGGTACCGCACGCGCGACCTCACCCGGCTGCTGCCCGGTACCGCCCGGCCCGGCATGCGCCGGATCGAGAGGATCACCGGGCGCAGCGACGACATGATCGTCCTGCGCGGGGTCAACCTCTTCCCGACGCAGGTCGAGGAGGTCGTGCTGCGCACCCCCGGGCTCTCCCCGCACTTCACCCTCGAGCTCACCACGCGTGGCCGGCTGGACCACCTGACCTGCCGGGTCGAGGCGCGTCCCGGCACCCCGGCCGGCCGCCGCGAGCCCGCGGCGGCCGAGGTGGCGCAAGCGGTCAAGGACACCGTCGGTACCAGCATCGACGTGGTGGTGGTCGACCCCGAGACGCTGCCCCGCTCCGTCGGCAAGCTCAAGCGGCTGCACGACCTGCGCGACCGCCCGTGACCGCGACCGGGACGGCGACGGGGCGGCGGGGGCGCCCCGGTCACTCGCTGGACTCGCTCCTGCGCACCGCCGTCGCGCTGTTCAACGAGCGGGGCTACGACGCCACGAGCATGGACGAGCTCGCCGCACGGCTGGGGGTGACCAAGTCGGCCATCTACCACCACGTGCCGAGCAAGGTGGAGCTGCTGCGGCTGGCGCTGGACCGGGCGCTCGACGCGCTCTTCGCCGTCACCGAGGAGCCGGGCGCGACCACGGGTCCGGCCATCGACCGCCTCGAGCACGTCGTCCGCGGCTCGGTGCGCGTGCTCGCCGCCGAGCTGCCGTTCGTCACCCTGCTGCTGCGCGTGCGCGGCAACTCCGCGGTCGAGCAGGCCGCCCTGGAGCGGCGCCGCCGGTTCGACCGCATCGTCACCGACCTGGTGCGGGCCGCCGAGGGGGAGGGAGACGTCCGCCCGGACGTCGACCCCGCCGTCACCAGCCGGCTGCTGTTCGGCACCGTCAACTCGCTCACCGAGTGGTACCGGCCCGACGGCGGCCTCTCCGCCGACGACCTCGCCGACGCCGTCGTCACCACGGCGTTCGCCGGGCTGCGCACCCGGCCGCCGGCCGGGCCCTGACGCCCCGGCCGACGGCAGCGCCTCCTGGCACGCGGGCCGACCCGCGCCGCCGGCGGGGCCGGCCGGCGTCTCCAGCGTGGTGCGCCCGACTCACCCGGAGGTGAGCCGGACGCACTCGGGGCACGGATCAGCCGACCCGCGGCCGCGGGGGCCGTCCCACGACCCCTGCACCACGCCGACCGACGCGCCGCAGATGCCGGCCCAGGGCGCCGGGAGGTCGGCGGTGCTGCGGAGGACGGCGTGCGCCCGGCCGGTGGCCTGGTCGCGGCCGGCCGCGTGGTCGCTGGTCATGCCCCCAGCATGCGTCCTGCGGGGGCCGCGGGCCGCCGGGGGTCTTGTCCACCGCCCGCCCGCCGGGCAGGCTGTGACCCAGGACACATCGGGACCTGGAGGCGACGTGGCAGCTCGCACCGCTCATCCGACCGGCCTCGGCGGCTGAGGCACCCATGGGCAAGGACTTCCCGCCGGCCCCCGCGCCGCGCCCGGCCGCGCAGGTGCGCAACGTCGCCCTGGTCGGGCGCGCCGGTGCCGGCAAGACGACCCTCGCCGAGGCCCTGCTGGTGGCCACCGGGGCCATCCCCCGCGCCGGGAACGTCGAGGAGGGCACCACCTGCCTCGACACCGAGGAGGTGGAGATCCGCCAGCAGCGTTCGGTCGCGCTCGGCGTGGCCACCGTCGAGCACGACGGCCACCGCATCACCCTCCTGGACACCCCCGGCTCCCCGGACTTCGTCGGCGAGCTGCGGGCCGGGTTGCGGGCCGCCGACTCGGCGCTCTTCGTCGTCTCGGCCGTCAGCGGCGTGGACGCGGGCACCGTGCAGCTGTGGGAGGAGTGCGCCGCGGTGGGGATGCCGCGCGCCGTCGTGCTCACCCAGATCGACCGGCCGCGCGCCGACGTCGACGAGGCGGTGCGCCTCTGCCAGCTGATGCTGGGGGAGGGCGTGTACCCCATGCACCTGGTCGAGCGCGGTCCCGACGGCGCGGCCCGCGGGCTGGTCTCCCTGCTCGAGCCGCACCTCGATGCCGCCCGGGTGGGCGACCACGACGCCGACCGCCTCCGCGCCGAGCTGATCGAGGGCATCATCGGCGAGAGCGAGGACGAGACGCTGATGGACCGCTACCTCGCCGGGGACGAGCTGTCCGTCCCCGACCTGGTCGCCGACCTGGAGACCGCGGTCGCCCGCGGGCACTTCCACCCCGTCGTCTGCGCCGCCCCGCTCACCGGGGTCGGCACCGCCGAGCTGCTGCAGCTCATCGTCTCCGCGCTGCCCTCGCCGACGGAGCACGGCTGCCCACCGGTCACCCGGCCCGACGGGGCACCGGCGCCGGCGCTGGACTGCGACCCCGACGGCCCGCTGGTCGCCGAGGTCGTCCGCACCACCACCGACCCCTACGTCGGCCGCATCTCCCTGGTGCGGGTCTTCTCCGGCACCCTGCGGCCGGACGTGGCGGTGCACGTCTCCGGCCACGGCATGGCCGAGCGCGGCCACCCCGACCACGACGCCGACGAGCGGATCGGCGTCCTGACCGCGCCGCTGGGTGCGGCCCTGCGGCCGGTGGCGGCGTGCCCGGCCGGCGACATCTGCGCGGTCGCCCGCCTGGCGACGGCGGAGACCGGCGACACGCTGAGCTCCCCGGAGGAGCCGCGCCTGGTCCCGCCCTGGGAGCTGCCGGTACCCCAGCTGCCGGTGGCGGTGGAGGCGGCCTCCCGCGGCGACGAGGACCGGATGGCCACCGCGCTGGCCCGCCTCGTCGCCGAGGACCCCACCGTCCGGCTGGAGCGGCGGGCCGACACCGGGCAGCTGCTGCTGTGGTGCGTCGGCGACGCGCACGCCGAGGTGCTGCTGGAGCGGCTCCGCAGCCGGCACGGCGTCGCCGTGACCACGGTGCCGGTGCGGGTGCCGCTGGTCGAGACCCTGCGCGGCCCGGCCCGGGTCACGGGCCGGCACGTCAAGCAGTCCGGCGGGCACGGGCAGTACGCCGTCGTCGTCGTCGAGGGGGAGCCGGGGGAGCCGGGCTCGGGCATCGTGTTCGAGCAGCGCATCGTCGGCGGCACGGTGCCCGGGCAGTTCCACGCCAGCGTGGAGAAGGGCATCCGCGCCCAGGCGGCCCGCGGGGTGAACGGGGACCGCCCGCTGGTCGACCTCCGGGTCACCCTCGTCGACGGCAAGGCGCACTCGGTGGATTCCTCCGACGCCGCGTTCCAGGCCGCCGGCGCCCTGGCCCTGCGCGAGCTCGCCGCCGCGGCCGGCACCCAGGTGCTCGAACCGTGGTGCGAGATCGAGGTGCAGGTGCCCGCCGAGCACGTCGGCGCGGTGATGAGCGACCTGTCCTCCCGGCGGGCTCGGGTGACCGGCAGCGAGGCAGACCCGGGTCGTGACCGCGCCACGGTGCGCGCCGAGGTGCCCGAGGCCGAGCTGCTCGGCTACCCCGGCGTGCTGCGCTCGGTGACCCACGGGACGGGCAGCTTCGACCGCCGGCCGCTCGGCTACGAGCCGGCGCCCGCCGCGGTGGCCGTCCCGGCCTGAGCGACGCGGTCCGGCGCTACGGCGGCCCCGTCCGGAGGCTCGCCGCGAGCCTGCGAGTGGTGGGGGGCAGAAGGTCCTTCTACTAGCCTCGGGCACGATCGTGCTGGGACTGGAGGGAACGTGTCGTCGTCGAACGGGCCGTCGGCTGCGGCCTCCGTCCCCTCACCCCGGACGACGGGGGCGCCGCTGCCCGACCGCGCGGCTCTCCCGGACCGGGTCTGGACGCTGCCCAACGCCCTCTCGGTGCTGCGGCTGCTCGGCGTCCCGCTGTTCCTCTGGCTGCTCCTCGGGCCGGAGGAGGACGGGTGGGCCCTCGTCGTCCTCATGGTGTCGGGCTTCACCGACTGGCTGGACGGCAAGCTGGCCCGCTGGCTGGACCAGGGCAGCCGCCTCGGTGCGCTGCTCGACCCCGCGGCGGACCGGCTCTACATCGTCTCCGCCCTGATCGCCCTGGCGCTGCGCGAGGTCGTGCCGCTCTGGCTGGTGGCCCTGCTGGTGGGCCGGGAGCTCCTGCTCGGCGTGCTGCTGCTGGTCCTGCGGGCGCACGGCTACCCGCCGCTGCAGGTGCACTACCTCGGCAAGGCGGCGACGCTCCTGCTCCTCTACGCCTTCCCCGTGCTGCTGATCGCCGACGGGGACGGTGCGCTGGCCACCGTGGCCGAGCCGTTCGCCTGGGCCCTCACCATCTGGGGCACGGCCCTCTACCTGCTGGCCGCCGCGTTCTACGCCGTCCAGGTGGTGGGCCTGGTCGCCGCGGACCGCGCCGCGGCGCGCCAGGGCCCGCGGTGACCGGTGCGCGCCCGCCCGGCGGCGTCCGCTCGCTGGGCGCCTCGCTGCTCGACGACGTGCTCGCCGAGACCCTCGACCCCGCGTACGCACAGGCCGCGGCCCGGCGTGCCGGGGAGGACCAGCCCCGCCGGGGCCGCGGCCGGGTGCTGGTCGCGCTCACCATGGCCGCCGCGGGCCTGCTGGCCGCGGTGACCTACGACCAGGCGGCCGCCCGGGCGGAGGGGCGCCAGGAGATCCGCGAGGCCCTGGTCAACGACATCCAGGACGAGTCGGCGGTCACCGACGACCTGGCCGCCCGCCTGGAGGAGGCGCGCGCGGAGGTCAGCCGCACCAGCGACGAGCTGCTCGCGGCCACCGCGGTCGGGCAGCGGGCGCTCGACGCCCTCGCCCGCGCCGAGCAGGGCGCCGCCGCCGTCCCCGTCACCGGGCCGGGGCTGCTGGTCACGCTGGCCAACGCCGAACCCGACGCCGACGACGACCCGATCGGCGCGGGTGCGGCCGGCACGGAGGCCGTCCAGGTGGCCGACGGCGACCTGCAGCTGGTGGTCAACGCGCTCTGGGGCGCCGGCGCCGAGGCGATCAGCGTCAACGGCCAGCGGCTGGGCCCGACCAGCGCCATCCGGTTCGCCGGCGAGGCGGTGCTGGTGAACTTCCGGCCGGTCACCAGCCCCTACCGGATCCGCGCCATCGGTGACCCCGACGCGCTGTCCCAGAACTTCCTGCTCGACCCCCAGGTGCGCGACCTCGCGGAGTTCGCCGCCGCCACGGGGCTGCAGTTCCTGTTCAGCGAGGAGGACGAGCTGTCCCTGCCGGCCGCCAACCCGCCGGAGCTCCGCTCCGCCGAGGTCGTCAGTTCCCGCCGGGCTCCCGGCGCCGAGCCCAGCCCCGGAGGCTGACGTCGTGATCCCGATCCTCGGCCTGGTGGCCGGCGTGCTGCTCGGCCTGGTCTTCGACCCCACCGTCCCGCTGTGGCTGCAGCCCTACCTGCCGATCGCCGTCGTCGCCGCCCTCGACGCCGTCTTCGGCGGGTTCCGCGCCCGCCTCGACGGCATCTTCGACGCCAAGGTGTTCGTGATCTCCTTCGTGTCGAACGTGGTGGTGGCGGCGCTCATCGTCTTCCTGGGCGACCAGCTCGGCGTCGGCGCTCAGCTGTCGACGGCGGTCGTCGTCGTCCTGGGCATCCGCATCTTCGGCAACGCCGCCGCCATCCGCCGGCACGTCTTCCGCGCATGAGCGGTCCGGAGCGGCCCGGCCCGCCGGTCGGCGACGCGGGTCCGGCCGGCGGGGGTGCGCCCGAGGAGGTCCCCCGGGCGCGGCGCCGGCGGCGCGACCCGCTCGCGGCGACGCTCATCGGCGTCCTCACGCTGCTCCTGGGGTTCGCGCTGGCGGTGCAGGTCCGCAACGCCGACGAGGCCCAGGTGCTGGCCGGCGCGCGCGAGGAGGACCTCGTGCGCATCCTCGACGAGCTCGACGGCCGCGAGGAGCGGCTGCGCTCCCAGCTGGCCGAGCAGCGGGCGGCGCTGCGTGAGCTCAACGGCTCCGGCAGCCGGACCGGCGCCGCGCTCGAGGAGGCCCGGGAGCGCGCCGCGACGCTCGGCATCCTCAACGGGACCCTCGCCGCGCAGGGGCCGGGGCTGACCCTCATCATCAGCGACCCGGCGGGCGCCGTGCAGGTGTCCGACCTGCTCGACGTGGTGCAGGAGCTGCGCGGGGCCGGCGCGGAGACCATGCAGGTCGACGACGTCCGGATCGGGCACTCCACCGCCGTCACCGGCTCCGCGGGCGCGCTCCTCGTCGACGGCACGCCGCTGCGCTCGCCCTACGAGTTCGTCGTCCTCGGCGACCCCCAGGGCATGGAGACGGCCATGAACATCCCGGGCGGGGTGGTGCAGCGCATCGAGCGGCGCGGTGGGTCGGTGGAGATCACCGGGTTCCCGGAGCTCGTGGTGGACGCGTTGCGGCCGCTGGACCGGCCTCAATACGCTGCGCCCGAGACCGACTGAGGCCTCGGTGCCCCACCCACGTTCCGCTCGGGGTGGGTCCCTGCACCGGGGCCGTCCCACACCTCACCAGGAGACGCCAGCACATGAGCACGCCCGACGACCGGCGCTACACCGAGCAGCACGAGTGGGCGCTGGTGCAGGGGACCGACGGCACCTCGACCGTCGTCCGGGTCGGCATCACCGACCACGCCCAGGACGCGCTCGGGGACATCGTCTTCGTGCAGCTCCCCGAGGTGGGGGCCGAGGTGGCCCCGGGCACGCCGATGGGCGAGGTGGAGTCCACCAAGAGCGTCTCCGACGTCTACGCGCCCGTCGCCGGCGTCGTGGCGGCGGTGAACGACCGCCTGGGGGATGCGCCCGAGACCATCAACGCCGATCCCTACGGCGAGGGCTGGCTGGTCGACATCGCGGTGCCGGGGGAGGGCGGCGACCCCATCGGCCAGCTGCTCGACGCCGACGCCTACCAGGCGGTGGTCGAGGGGTCGTGACCGGCCCGCCGGGAGGCTGGCCCCGGCCATCGCTCACTATGATCGTCGCGGGGCGAACAACAGCGGGGGACCTGCGGCGAAGCCGCCCCCCGGCCCCGCACGTCCGGTTGACCCTCGGGCCGACCGGCTGGTTCCATGACCCACGGTCCGCCGCCCACCCGCGGCGGCCGACCCACGGCGGGCCGCCCGGCCCACCGTCCGCCGGCCGCCCGCGGCCAATCGGTCCGCGGCGGGCCCCTCGTACCGGAGGAGACGCAACGTGCACTGCACTCGATGTGGCCACGAGAACCCCGAGGGCAGTCGCTTCTGCGCGCAGTGCGGTGCGGCGCTCTCCCCGGAGCGCGTGGGCGAGGCCACCAGCGTGATCCCCAAGGTCGGCGGCGAGGACACCGGCGACCAGCCCGAGGCGGTGGAGGCGGCCGACGCGCACGCGGGCGCCGTGGAGTCGCTGCCGGCCGGATCGGCGCTGCTGGTGGTCAAGCGCGGCCCCAACGCCGGGAGCCGGTTCCTGCTCGACCAGGACGTCACCACGGCCGGCCGGCACCCCGACAGCGACATCTTCCTCGACGACGTCACGGTGAGCCGCCGGCACGTCGAGTTCCACCGCGAGGGCGGCGGCTTCTCGGTGCACGACGTCGGCAGTCTCAACGGCACCTACGTCAACCGGGAGCCGGTCGACGTCGCCACCCTCGCCGGGGGCGACGAGGTGCAGATCGGGAAGTTCCGCCTGGTGTACCTGACCGGCCCGCGCACGGGCGAGCCCGCCGCTCGCTAGTGCACCGGCCGGTGACCGCCCGCACGTGGGATCCGCGGAGCGGGGCCCCGGGACGGGGTCCCGGGGAGAGAGGGGCGTGACCGCCGTGCCCGGGCGCGAACCAGCGCTCGGGGACGCCGGCGACCAGCACGCGCCGCGCCTGACCATCGGTGAGGTGCTCGCGGTGCTGCGCGACGACTTCCCCGACGTGACGATCAGCAAGATCCGCTACCTCGAGTCCGAGGACCTGGTGCACCCGCAGCGCACGCCGTCGGGCTACCGGAAGTTCTCCCGGGCCGACGTCAGCCGGCTGCGGTACGTGCTCACCGCCCAGCGGGACCACTACCTGCCGCTGCGGGTGATCAAGGACCACCTGGACGCCCTCGACCGCGGGGAGCCGCTGCCCGGCACGGGCAGCGGCCCGGCGCCGCTGCCGCCCGCCTCCACCGAGGAGGGGGCGACGGCGCCGCTGACCGCCGAGCAGTTCGCGCGGGCCGCAGGGCTCGAGCCCGGGCAGCTCGCCGACTGCGTGCAGTTCGGGCTGCTGAGCACCGACGCCGAGGGCCGGCACCCGGCGGCGGACCTGCCCATCGCGCGGGCGGCCGCCGGGCTGGCCCGGCACGGCATCGAGCCGCGGCACCTGCGGGTGTACCGCAGCGCCGTGGAGCGGGAGGCGGGGCTGGTCGAGCAGCTCGTCGCCCCGGTGCTGCGGGCCCGCTCCGAGGAGGCGCGCACCCGCGCCACGGAGAAGCTGCAGGAACTGGCGGCGCTCTCCGCGCAGCTGCACACCGCGCTGCTCGAGACGCGCCTGCGGGACCTCCTCCGTCCCTGAGCGGGCGTACCGTTGACGCGTCCGAGCCCCGCCCGGCGGGGCCGACGAGTGACCGGCCGCCTGACCACACCGTCCCGCCCGAACCCCGGGCCGCAGCCGAGGGAGCCGCACCGTGCAGGAGCTCAGAGTCGTCGGCGTCCGCGTCGAACTGCCCGGCAACCAGCCGATCCTGCTGCTCAAGGAGACGCAGGGGGAGCGGTACCTGCCGATCTGGATCGGCGCCGTCGAGGCGGCCGCCATCGCGTTCGAGCAGCAGGGCGTGCGCCCCGCCCGCCCGATGACCCACGACCTCCTCCGGGAGGTGGTGCGCACGCTGGGTGCCGAGCTCGAGGCGGTCAACATCACCGAGATGCGCGACGGCATCTACATCGCCGAGCTCGTGTTCGGTGACGACCGGGTGGTCAGCGCCCGGCCCTCGGACGCCGTGGCGCTGGCCGTGCGCACCGGTGCCCCGATCTTCGGCGCCGACGACCTGCTCGACGAGGTGGGCATCGAGATCCCCGACGAGCAGGAGGACGAGGTCGAGAAGTTCCGCGAGTTCCTCGACCAGATCTCGCCGGAGGACTTCGGGGCCGGGTCCGGCTCCGGGGGCGGTCCCGCCTAGGCCCCATCGGGTACCTATCGGCAGGCGCGCCGCATCCGTCACCCGAAATGGGGCTGGTGTGGCGACACGCCGTTCCTCGCAGTTGACCGGCCTCCGGGCCCGGCTTACCGTCGGCGAACGACAACGGTGTGACACCTGGAACCACGAGGTGCCGAGCCGTCGACCTGCCCCGACCGAGGCGGGACTGAGGAGGACGCTGGACGTGAGCGACCAGGGCAACGGCTCGCAGGGTCAGCTGTTCAGCGACGCCGCCGTCGGGGCGCCGCAGTACGACGAGGTCGACACCGACCTGGTCGGCTACCGGGGCCCGACCGCCTGCGCCGCTGCCGGCATCACCTACCGCCAGCTCGACTACTGGGCCCGCACCGGCCTGGTCTCGCCGTCCGTGCGCAGCGCCACCGGGTCGGGCACCCAGCGGCTCTACTCCTTCCGCGACATCCTCGTGCTCAAGGTCGTCAAGCGGCTGCTCGACACCGGGGTCTCGCTGCAGAACATCCGCAAGGCCGTGGACCACCTCCGCCAGCGCGGCGCCAAGGAGCTGGCCAACGTCACGCTCTTCTCCGACGGCGCCACCGTCTACGAGTGCACCTCGGCCGAGGAGGTCGTCGACCTGCTCGCCGGTGGCCAGGGCGTCTTCGGCATCGCCGTCTCCGGTGCGCTGCGGGAGCTCTCCGGTGAGCTGGCGGAGCTGCCCGCGGAGCGGATCGACGGCGGCCAGGTCGTCCCGTCCGACGACGAGCTGTCGATGCGCCGCCGGCGCCGCGCCGCCACCGCCTAGGTCGACCTCCGGGCCCCCGCTCACCGGGGGCTCTCGCTGGTAGCGTTCGAGCAGTGGCCGACCGTGCTGAGACCGCGGCCGGACCGGTGGGGGAGACCCTCCCGCCGCTGTCCGGATCGCTTCCTTCCCTGACGTCCCTGGACCCCGCCGGCGCCTTCGCCGGCCGGCACATCGGGCCCCGGCCGGACGACACCGCAGCGATGCTCGCCGCCGTCGGCCACCCGTCGCTGGAGTCGCTGGTCGACGCCTGCGTCCCCGAGGGGGTGCGGGACCGCGCGCCGCTGGACCTGCCGCCCGCGGAGAGCGAGGCCGCCGTCCTGGCGCTGCTGCGGGAGCGCGCTGCGGCCAACGAGGTCTTCACCTCGATGATCGGCCTGGGGTACTCCGGCACGGTCACCCCGCCGGTCATCCAGCGCACCGTCCTGGAGAACCCCGCCTGGTACACCGCCTACACCCCCTACCAGCCCGAGATCAGCCAGGGCCGGCTCGAGGCGCTGATCAACTTCCAGACGACGGTCGCCGACCTCACCGGGCTGCCCGTGGCGGGCGCCTCGATGCTGGACGAGGCCACCGCGGCCGCCGAGGCGATGACGCTGGTCCGGCGCGCCGGGCGGGCGAAGGCGGACGCGGTGTTCGTCGTCGACGCCGACACCCTGCCGCAGACCCTCGGGGTGCTGCAGACCCGCGCCGAGCCCCTGGGCATCCGGCTGCACGTCGCCGATCTGGCGGCGGGCTGGCCGGCCGACATCCCCGAGGCCGGCGCCTTCGGCGTGCTGCTGTCCTACCCGGGCGCCAGCGGTGCGGTGCGCGACCACCGCGCGCTCGCCGCGGCCGCGCACGAGGCCGGCGCGGCCGTGGTCGTCGCCGCCGACCTGCTGGCGCTCACCCTGCTGGAGGCACCGGGGGAGTGGGGCGCCGACGTCGCCTGCGGCACCACCCAGCGCTTCGGCGTCCCCATGGGGTACGGCGGCCCGCACGCCGGCTACCTCTCCGTGCGCGAGGGGCTGGCCCGCCAGCTCCCCGGCCGGCTGGTCGGGGTGTCGGTGGACGCCGACGGAGACGTCGCCTACCGGCTGGCCCTGCAGACCCGCGAGCAGCACATCCGCCGCGAGAAGGCGACCAGCAACATCTGCACCGCCCAGGTGCTGCTCGCCGTCATCGCCGGCGCCTACGCCGTCTACCACGGCCCGGAGGGGCTGACCGCCATCGCGGCCCGGGTGCACCGCGCCGCGACGGTGCTGGCCGGCTGGCTGCGCGCCGGCGGGCTGGAGATCGTGCACGAGCACTTCTTCGACACCCTCGAGGTGTCGGTGCCCGGGCGGGCCGGCGACGTCGTCGCCGCCGCGGCCCGGCAGCGGATCAACCTGCGCCTGGTCGACGCCGACACCGTCGCCGTCGCCTGCGACGAGACGACGACCCCGGAGATCCTGCGGGCGGTGGCGGAGTCCTTCGGGGTGACCGCCGACCACGCCGCGCTCGACGACGACGGCGCGGACGCGCTGCCGGCCGGCCTGCGCCGCCGGACGCCGTTCCTCACCCACCCGGTGTTCTCCGCGCACCGCTCCGAGACGGCGATGCTGCGCTACCTGCGCTCGCTCAGCGACAAGGACCTGGCGCTGGACCGCACCATGATCCCGCTGGGCTCGTGCACCATGAAGCTCAACGCGGCCACCGAGATGGCGGCGATCACCTGGCCGGAGTTCGCGCACCTGCACCCCTTCGCCCCGGCGGAGCAGGCCCGCGGCTACCGGCAGCTGATCGACGAGCTGTGCGCCGGGCTCGCCGAGGTGACCGGCTACGCCGGGGTCAGCGTGCAGCCCAACGCCGGCTCGCAGGGGGAGTTCGCCGGGCTGCTGGCCATCCGCGGCTACCACCGCTCGCGGGGCGAGGAGCACCGCGACGTCTGCCTGATCCCCAGCTCGGCGCACGGCACCAACGCGGCGAGCGCGGTCATGGCCGGGATGCGGGTGGTCGTCGTCGCCTGCGACGAGGCCGGCAACGTCGACGTCGCCGACCTGCGCGCGAAGGTCGAGCAGCACGCCGAGCGGCTCGCGGCGATCATGATCACCTACCCGTCGACGCACGGCGTCTTCGAGACCGACATCCAGGAGATCTGCGCCGCGGTGCACGACGCCGGCGGCCAGGTGTACGTCGACGGCGCCAACCTCAACGCCCTGGTCGGGCTGGCCCGCCCCGGCCGGTTCGGCTCCGACGTCAGCCACCTGAACCTGCACAAGACCTTCTGCATCCCGCACGGCGGTGGCGGCCCCGGCGTCGGGCCGGTCGCCGTCCGGGAGCACCTGCTGCCGTTCCTCCCGGGGCACCCCCTGGTGGACACCGGCGCCTCGGGCCCGGTCGTCTCCGCGGCGCCGTGGGGGTCGGCGGGGATCCTGCCGATCTCCTGGGCCTACATGCGGCTCATGGGGCCCGACGGGCTGACCCGGGCGACGCAGCACGCGATCCTCGCGGCGAACTACGTGGCAGCCCGGCTGCGCGAGCACTACCCGGTCCTCTACACCGGCGCCGAGGGCCTGGTGGCCCACGAGTGCATCCTCGACATCCGGCCGCTGACCAAGGCCACCGGCATCACCAACGACGACATCGCCAAGCGGCTGATCGACTTCGGCTTCCACGCGCCGACGATGAGCTTCCCGGTGGCCGGGACGCTCATGGTGGAGCCGACCGAGAGCGAGGACAAGGCCGAGCTCGACCGCTTCGTCGAGGCGATGGTGACCATCCGCGCCGAGATCGAGAAGGTCGCGACCGGGGAGTACGACCGCACCGACAACCCGCTGCGCAACGCGCCGCACACCCTGGCCATGCTGGCGGGGGAGTGGGACCGGCCCTACCCGCGGACCGCGGCGGTCTACCCGGTGCGCAGCCTGCAGGGGCGCAGCTACCTCAGCCCGGTCCGGCGCATCGACCAGGCCTACGGCGACCGCAACCTGGTCTGCTCCTGCCCCTCCCCGGAGGCGTTCGAGGAGCACGACTTCGCCGCGCACCCGCCGGCGGCGGACGGGGCGGTGCCCGGCCGCGGCCCAGGCCACCCCGACGACCTCGGCACCGCGGCCGACGTGGTGGGGGCTACGCCACTGCCAGCCTCCGGCTGACGCCGCGGCCAGGAGCCGTTCCCTCGTGGCGCTGAGCCGCTGCGTCCCTTCTCGCGGGACCCTCCGGGGCCCCACTCGTCGGGACAGGGCAGTGGACCGTCGTCCCCGCTCAGGCGGGGGTCAGCCAGACGTGGTGGTCGGGTACGGCCCGGCCGTCGGGGAGCAGCGCCCCGTCGTCGTCGAAGAGGACGACCCCGTTGCACAGCAGGCGCCAGCCCTGCTCGGGTCGGCTGCGGACGACGGCGGCGAGGTCGCGCGCCTCGCTGGCGGCGTCGGGGCAGGGCGTGACGTGGTGGCACATGGCGGTTCCTCTTCGTCCGGTGTCCTCGGCGGCCGGTGCGCGCCGCGCACCGTGCTCGTCCGAGGACTGGATTCGGCAGATCCGCGCACCGACTCAAGCGCCGGGGGGTGAGCTGGGTCACGAATTCACCCCGAGGGGTCGGCAGTTCCTGCCATGCCGTGCCGGTCCTGCGGCTCCCGCAGCCGCAGAGGTCCAGGGTGCGGGGCCGGCTACAGCTTGCGGAGCAGGACGCGGCGCACCGAGTGGTCCGCGGCCTTCTGCAGCACCAGGCGGGCCCGTGACCGGGTCGGGGCGATGTTGTCCCGCAGGTTCGGGCCGTTGACCGCCGACCAGATCCCGAGCGCGGTCTCCCGGGCCTGGTCGTCGGTGAGCGCGGCGAACCGGTGGAAGTAGGCCGTGGTGTCCTGGAACGCCGTCCGGCGCAGCGCCAGGAACCGCTCGACGTACCACCGCTGGATGTCGGCCTCCGCGGCGTCGACGTACACCGAGAAGTCGAAGAAGTCCGACAGGAAGATCTCCGGGGCCGACCCGTCGGTGCGCCGGCCTGCCTGCAGGACGTTGAGCCCCTCGAGCACGAGGATGTCCGGCCGGTCCACCGCCTGCACCCGGCCGGGCACGATGTCGTAGGACTGGTGGTCGTAGACCGGGGCGAACACCTCCTCGCGGCCGGACTTCACGTCGGCCAGGAAGCGCAGCAGCGCCCGGCGGTCGTAGCTCTCGGGGAAGCCCTTGCGGCCGAGCAGACCGCGCTCCTCGAGCACCGCGTTGGGCAGCAGGAAGCCGTCGGTGGTCACCAGGTCGACCCGGGGCACCCCCGGGGTGGCCGCGAGCAGCGTCTGCAGCAGGCGCGCGGTGGTGCTCTTCCCGACGGCGACGCTGCCGGCGACGGCGATGACGAAGGGCACCTTGGCGGTCGCGTCGCCCAGGAACTCGCTCTGCGCGGCCCAGAGCCGGCGGCTGGCCGTCACGTGCAGGCTCAGCAGGCGGGCGAGCGGCAGGTAGACGGTGGCCACCTCGTCCAGGTCGATGCGGTCGCCGAGGGAGGCGAGGTCCTCGAGCTCGGCCGCGTCCAGCGGCAGGATCGAGCCGGCCGCGAGCGCCCGCCACGAGTCGCGGTCGAACACCGCGTAGGGCGAGATGGAGCCACGAGTCCCAGCCGTCACGCGCCCCATCGTGCCGTCCGCACCCGGAGCGGCCTGCGCGCGGGTCACCCGGGCGGGTGTGCGGCGGGGCCGCCCGGCGCCGGCGGCGGTCCCGCGGGGCACCGCGGGTCTAGTGTTCTCCCGTGCCTTCCCGCCCGGGGCTGCTCGAGTGCATCGAGCGCTACTTCGCCGTCGCGCCGCAGCCGGATGCGCGGATCCAGGCCGCCGGAGCGCTGGACGTCCCGATCGCCGACCCGGCCTGGCCCTACCCGGCCCGGCCCCGGCGCGGTGGCGACCGGGTCACCGTCCAGGACGTCCGCGCCGCGATCGCGCTGCAGCGGGCGGCGGGGCTGCCGCCGGCGCTGGAGTGGATCCCGGAGTGCTCGCCCGGGGTGGCGGTCGCGGCCCGCGCCGCCGGGCTGACCGTCGAGGAGCTGCCGCTGCTGGTGGCCGACGACCCCGTCGACGTCGTCCTGCCGGCCGGGGTCCGGCTCTTCCTCGTCGGCGCCGACGACCCGGAGCTGCCCCTCTACCAGCACGTGGCCGCGCTCGCCTTCGCGCACCCGGGTGGGGTCACCGACGTACCGGAGGTGCCGCCGGAGCAGTCCGAGGAGGCGCAGCGCCGCACGGCGGTCCTGCGGGAGCGGATCGCCGAGGGCCGCACGGTCATGATGGTCGCCATGGAGCGCGGCAGGCCGGTGGCGGTCGGCTCGCACCAGCCCGTCGACGTCGAGGGCACCGAGGTCAGCGAGGTGGTCGGGGTGGCGACGCTGCCGCGGCTGCGCGGCCGCGGCCTGGGCGCGGGCCTCGCCTCCGCGCTGACCGCGCACGCCCGGGAGAGCGCGGACCTGGTCTTCCTGGCCGCGGGCGACGACGACGTGGCCCGGGTCTACGAGCGCATCGGCTTCGCGTGGATCGCGACCACCGCCGTCGCGGAGCCGCCGCAGGCCTGAGCCCGGCCGCCGGCTCACCGGTGGCTCGGGACCGTCTTCCCGGCCGCCACGGCCGCGCCCGCGGCGGTGAGGGCCGCCCGCGCGGCGTCGTAGCCCACCGACCGCGGGACCTCGCTGAGCAGCACGGCGACCGTGGAGCCGAGGACCGCGACCGAGTGCAGGTGCCGCTGCCCGCCGACGCAGCACATCCACCCCTGCTTGACCCCCGGCTCCCCGGGCAGCGTGCCGAAGAGGCCGAACTGCTGGTCGAAGCCGTCGGCGGCCACGGGCGTCGCCTCCCGCATCCAGCCCAGCAGCGCCGCCGCGTCCTCCGGGTGCGCGATCACGGGCAGGCGGGCGAGGAACCGGGCCAGGTCCTGGGCCGTCGTGACCGCCTGGCCCCACTGCCCGGGGATCCGCGCCGGTGGCGGGCCGGTGCCGCCCAGCCCGTAGCGCTCGGCCACGTCGCGCACCATCTGCCCGCCGCCGTACCGGACCCACAGCGCCGAGGCCGCCGGGTCGTCGGAGCGGCGGATCATCTCGCGCAGCAGGTCGCGGTCGGTCGCGGGGAGCGCGATGGAGCCGGCGCGGGCGCGGGTGAGGATGTCCTCGGCCATGAAGAGCTTGACCATCGACGCGGTGGGGAATGCGCGGTCGGCCACCGGACTGTTCCCGGCGCCGTCGGCGAGCCAGCGCAGCGACCGCGCCTCGGCGGCACGGACGCTGCCTTCCGTGATGCGGCGCTGCTGGCGGTCCACCACGACCGCGAGCGTCCCGACCGCCCCGTACGCCTCCACGGCGTCGGCCACGAGCGCGGCGGGCGGTTCTCCGCCGGCCACGGCGCGCCCGGGCCGGAAGCCCTCCAGCGCGAGCAGGTGGACGACGGTGAGCACGGCCGTCACCAGCGGCAGGACCGCGGCAGCGGATCGGTGCCGGGCAACCGGATGGGACACGCCGCGATGCTTTCCCCGTCGGGGGCGGGATTCACCGCAGCCGGCGCGCCACCGCCCCCCGCCGGAGTGGCCGTGCCGCTGCGCGACCGGACGGCTGCGCAGCGGCGGTCACCGCTACCGCTGCTCGTGGGTGGCGACCAGCGTGGCGCGGGCGAGGGTGTGCGAGAACAGGTTGAAGCCCAGCACCGCGGGGCTGGTGGTGCCGTCGACGTCCAGCCGGTCGGTGTCGACGGCGTGCACCACCACGAAGTAGCGGTGCGGGCCGTGGCCCGGCGGGGGAGCGGCACCGACGTAGCCGGGGAAGCCGCCGTCGTTGCGGAGCTGGACCGCGCCCTCGGGCAGCTGCGGCGCGTCCTTGTCGCCGGCACCGGCCGGGAGCTCGGTCACCGAGGCCGGGATGTTGGCCACGGCCCAGTGCCAGAACCCGCTGGCGGTGGGCGCATCGGGGTCGAAGACGGTCACCGCGAAGCTGCGTGTCCCCTCCGGGAAGCCCGACCAGGCCAGCTGCGGCGAGCGGTCCTGGCCGCCCGCCCCCATGACGCCGCTGACCTGCGGCATCGGCATCGGCTGCCCGTCGGAGACGTCGCTGCTGGTCACGGTGAAGCCCGGCACCTGCGGCAGGAAGTCGTAGGGGTTGGGCGGGGTGGGCCGGTCGGCCATGGTGGTCCTCTCCCTCGATGTCGTGGCTGGTCGGGGCGCCGGGGCGTCCCCGTCGGACCCTAGGCAGCGCAGCCGCCCGGCGCCCGTCGGAACCCGGCGCCGGCGCGCTCCCGGGACGTGCGGGAGGCCCGGCGCCGGTAGCGTCGGAGCGTGTCCACCTCCCGATCGGTCGGCCTCCCCGACGGCGTCCGGGCCTGCCTGTTCGACCTCGACGGCGTCCTCACCCGGACCGCCACGGTGCACATGGCGGCCTGGAAGCGGACCTTCGACGCCTTCCTGCGGGCGCGCGACCCCGCGGCGCCGGAGTTCACGCAGCTCGACTACAACCGGTACGTCGACGGCAAGCCGCGCGCCGACGGGGTGCGCGACTTCCTGGCCAGCCGGGGCATCGTGCTGCCCGAGGGCGTGCACGGCGACCCGCCGTCCGCCGAGACGGTGCAGGGGGTGGCCGCCCGCAAGAACGACCTGGTCCAGCGCGAGCTCGAGGAGCACGGCGTGGAGGTGTACGAGGGCTCGGTGCGCTACCTGAGGGCCGTCAAGGAGGCCGGGCTGGCCACCGCGGTGGTGACCGCGTCGGCCAACGGGGAGCAGGTCATCGCCGCCGGCGGGTTCGCCGACCTGGTCGACGCCCGGGTCGACGGCGTCGTCGCCCGGGAGCGCGGGCTGGCCGGAAAGCCGGCGCCCGACACCTTCCTCGCCGGGGCGCACGCCCTCGGGGTGACGCCGCAGGAGGCCGTGGTGTTCGAGGACGCCCTGGCCGGGGTTGCCGCAGGCCGGGCGGGCGGCTTCGCGCACGTCGTCGGCGTCGACCGGGTCGGGCACGCCGAGGCCCTGCGCGAGGCCGGCGCCGACGTGGTCGTGGCCGACCTCGACGAGCTGCTGGACCGGACGTGACGGAGGGGCGGGCGATCTTCCCGGTCGAGCCCTGGTCGCTCACCGAGGTCGGGCTGGACCACGACAGCCTCGGGGTGCACGAGTCGGTCTTCGCGCTGGCCAACGGCCACCTGGGCATGCGCGGCTCGCTGGAGGAGGGCGAGCCGGTCGTCGTCCCGGGCACGTACCTCAACGGCTTCTTCGAGGAGCGGCCGCTGCCCTACGCCGAGGCCGGCTACGGGTTCCCCGAGCAGGGCCAGACCGTCGTCAACGTGACCGACGGCAAGCTGATCCGGCTGCTGGTGAAGGACTCGCCGCTGGACCTCAACTACGGCGAGATCATCGACCACCGGCGGACCCTGGACCTGCGGGCCGGCGTCCTCCGCCGGTCCACCGAGTGGCGCTCGCCCAGCGGCCGGACGGTGCGGGTGAGCAGCACCCGCCTGGTGTCGCTGGCCCGCCGGTCCATCGCCGCGATCGAGTACCAGGTGGAGGTCACCGACGACCTGGGCGACCTCTACGTCGCCCTGCAGTCCGACCTGCTGGCCAACGAGGACGGCGCGCCGGACGGCGACCGCGACCCGCGGGGCGCCGCCGCGCTGGCCCGGCCGCTGGACTGCGAGCTCGCCGCCGGCCGCGGCCGGCGGGCGGTGCTGGTGCACCGCACCAAGCGCAGCCGGCTGCGCCTGGCGGCCGGCATGGACCACCTCATCGACATCCCCGACACCGCCACCGAGGACATCGAGGCCGGTGGCGACCTGGCCCGGTACACGCTGGCGGCGCGCATCCCGCCCGGTGGGTCCCTGAAGCTGGTCAAGTTCCTCGCCTACGGCTGGTCCTCCCGCCGGTCCAGCCCGGCGCTGCGCGACCAGGTGGAGGCCGCGCTGGCGACGGCCAAGCTCGCCGGGTTCGAGCGGCTGCTGAGGGAGCAGCGCGAGCTCCTGGCCCAGCACTGGGACGAGGCCGACGTCGAGATCGAGGGCGACGACGAGCTCCAGCAGGCCGTCCGGGTCGGCATGTTCCACGTCCTGCAGGCCGGGCTGCGCGGCGAGCGGCAGGCGATCCCGGCCAAGGGGCTGACCGGCCCGGGCTACGACGGGCACACCTTCTGGGACACCGAGACCTACGTGCTCCCGGTGCTCACCTACACCGCCCCGCACGCAGCCCGGGACGCGCTCATCTGGCGGCACACCACCCTCGGCCTGGCCCGGGAGCGGGCCCGGGTGCTCGGCCTGCACGGGGCCGCCTTCCCGTGGCGGACCATCCGCGGCGAGGAGACGTCGGGCTACTGGCCGGCCGGCACGGCGGCCTTCCACATCAACGCCGACATCGCCGACGCCGTCATCCGCTACTACGACGCCACCCTGGACGACGCCTTCGACCGCGACTACGGGGCCGAGCTGCTGATGGAGACCGCCCGCCTGTGGGCGTCGCTGGGGCACTTCGACGCCGAGCACGGCTTCCGGATCGACGGCGTCACCGGGCCGGACGAGTACACGGCCGTGGTCGACAACAACGTCTACACGAACCTCATGGCGCAGCGGAACCTGCGCGAGGCAGCCGCCGCGGTGGCCCGCCAGCCGTTGGTGGCCGGGCGGCTCGGGATCACCGACGAGGAGGTGGAGGAGTGGCTGCGGGCCGCGTCGCTGATGGCGGTGCCCTACGACACCCGCCACGGCGTGCACATGCAGTCCGACGGCTTCACCCACCACGAGGACTGGGACTTCGCGGCCACGCCGCGCGAGCACTACCCGCTGCTGCTGCACTACCCCTACTTCGAGCTGTACCGGAAGCAGGTGGTCAAGCAGGCCGACCTGGTGATGGCCCTGCACCTGCGGGGTGACGCCTTCACGCTCGAGGAGAAGATCGCAGACTTCGCCTACTACGAGCAGCGCACCACCCGGGACTCCTCGCTCTCGGCGACCCAGCAGGGTGTCGTCGCGGCCGAGACCGGCCACCTCGAGCTCGCCCACCAGTACTGGGCCGAGGCGGCGCTGACCGACATCCAGAACCTGCACCACAACTCCGGCCACGGGCTGCACATCGCCTCGCTGGCCGGTGGGTGGACCGTCGCCGTCGCCGGTTTCGGGGGGATGCGGGACCACGGCGGGGAGCTGACCTTCGCGCCGCGGCTGCCCCAGCGGATCAGCCGGCTGCGCTTCCGCGTGGTCTACCGCGGCCGCAAGCTCACGGTCACCGTCGAGCGGGACCGGGCCACCTACCGGCTGGTGGACGGCGACCCGCTGGACATCCGGCACCACGGCCGCCAGGTGCGGATCGACCACGACGACGTGGTGCTGGAGCTGCCGCCACCGCCGGAGGTCGAGCCGGTGCACCAGCCGCCGGGGTGCGAGCCGCGGCGGCGCTCGCGCGGCTGACCGCTCCGTTCCTCGTCCCCCCGCCGGGCGCGGTGACGCGTGCGCTCCCGCGGTTCGCATTTCGACCGTTATCCCCAACACCGAGTCGGCTCAGCCGGTAGTGCCGTCGAGCAACCATCGCGCGCCCAGGACGAGAGCAGCAACGTCGACGGCCAGGAAGACACCGACCCAGAACAGGGCGGGTAACGGGGTGAGCCGGGCCAGCTGGTCGGCGTCGGAGTCGCGGGCGCCCTGCCGGCGGCGGGCCCGCTGCAGCTCGAGCACGGCGCGCGGCGCGGCCAGGAGCAGGAACCAGGTGGCGACGGCGGCGAAGACGACCTGCCCGGCGGGCGGCAGCCACCACGTCGCGGCGAAGACGACCGCACCGGTCACCAGGACCGACCACAGCCCGTACCAGTTGCGGATCTGCACGAGCAGGAGCGCCAGGAGCAGCAGCAGCGCCCACAGCAGCCCGATGGCGTGCCCGGCGGCCAGCAGGGCCGCGGCGCCGAGGCCGAAGAGCGCCGGCCCGGTGTAGCCCGCGGCGCAGGTGAGCACCATGCCCGGCCCCGTCGGGCGACCGGCGGAGACGGTCAGCCCCGAGGTGTCCGAGTGCAGCCGGATGCCCGAGAGCCGGCGCCCGGCGGCCAGCGCCACGAGGCCGTGCGCGCCCTCGTGCGCGATCGTCACCACGTTGCGGGCCGGGCGCCAGAGCGTGGGGGAGAGGACGACCAACGCGGCGACGGCGGCCGTGCCGATCAGCCACTCGACCGGGAGCTCCGGGGCCGGCGCCGTCACGCGGGCCCAGAAGCGGCCGAGGACCTCCACGCCCGGCAGTCAACCGCACCAGCCCGGCAGCGGCGGGGGAGCGCCCGGGGTGTCGGGCGAGGCGGGGCTCACACCGCCGCGGGGGACCCTCAGGTCCCCGATCCGGGCGATCCTGGACGCATGACGACGAGCACCGCCCTCACCCGGGACGACCTCCCGGTGACGGTGTCCTTCACGCGGCGCGCCGACCCGGCGCACACGCGGGAGATGACGGCGTGGATCCGCGCCGGCCTCAGCATGGCGGAGGGCTTCCCGGGCTTCCTGGGCGGCGGCTGGGTCCGCGCCCGGCGCGACGCCGACGAGTGGCACATGCTGGTCCGGTTCGCCGACCAGCCGGCCCTGGCCGCGTGGGAGGCCTCCTCCGAACGGCAGTGGTGGCTGCGCTCGGCGCAGGGCCTGGCCGAGGTCACGCGCACCGAGCGGCGCACCGGCATCGAGGGCTGGTTCGACTCGCCCGTCGCCGAGGCCGTGGACCCGCCGCCGGCCGCCCCGGCACCGCCCCGCTGGAAGCAGGCGGTGACGATCTGGCTGGTGTTCTTCCCGGTCAACCTGCTCGCCACGGTGACGTTGGGGGCGGCGCTCGCCGACGTCCACGTGGTGCTGCGGGTGCTGGCCATCACGCTGGCGCTCACGCCGCTGATGACCTACCTGCTGCTGCCGTGGATGACCGCGCGCCTGCAGTGGTGGCTGCAGGGACGGCGCTGGCGCGACCGCTGAGCAGCCGCGCGTAATCGCATCGACGTCCCGACCGGCGCGCTGCCACCATCGCGGCGTGGACGTGCTCGCGATGCTGCCGGCGTTCCTGGTGGCCGTGCTGCTCATGGCGGCGACGCCCGGCCCGGCGATGGCGCTGATCCTCCGGCGGGCGGCGCTACGAGGTCTGCGCGGTGCGGTGCCGACGGTCCTCGGGCTGGAACTGGGGCTGTACCTCTGGGCGCTGGCGGCGGGCGCGGGCCTGGCCGCCCTGGTCGCGGCGTCCGAGGTCGCCTACCTGGTGCTGCGGGTCGCCGGTGCGGGGGTGCTGCTCTACCTCGGTCTGCGCGCCTGGCGGACGGCCTGGCGCGACGGGGGGACCCTGCCCGACCGGGGCCCGGAGCAGGAACGGCTGCTCCGCCGCGGGTGGTGGGCGGCGTTCGGGGAGGGCCTGCTGGTGCAGCTGGCCAACCCGAAGGCCGCCGTCTTCATGCTGGCCTTCTACCCGCAGTTCGTGCCCGCGGACGGCCCGGTGCTCGCCACCACCGCGGCGCTGGCGCTGCTGCAGGTCGTCGTCGAGACCGGGCTCTACCTGGCCCTGGCGGCCGCGGTGGCGCGCGCGGGCAGGTGGTTCCGACGGCCGCGGGTGCGGCGGCGGCTGGAGGCGGCCAGCGGCACCGTGCTGGTCGCGCTGGGGCTCCGGGTCGCCGTCTCCGGCCGTTGAGGCGTCAGCCGCCCGGCTTGACCGCCTTGCCCCGCTCCCGGTCCGCGTCGTCGGCCTCGTAGGCGCCGGGGACCGCCCGCGCTCCGCCGTCGTCGTCCGTGCCGGGGGTGAGCGGCCGGTCGGTGAGGTCTGCGGGACCGGGGGAGGGCGTGCCGCCCGGTTCGCGGTGCTCGTCGGTGTCGGGACGGGCCTCGGTCACGGGATCCTCCAACGGCTGGGCGGCACGGTCCGCGGACGCCTACCCCGTGCCCGGCACGCGGAACCCGCGGGGGCGGTCAGGAATGGAAGATGACTCGCCGCGCCGGCGCGGCGAGCCGTGTCCTGGGCTCGCACGAGGGCGGCGTCGGGCACCGGGAGCGTGACCTCGCGCTCGCGGTCGCTCAGCCGGTGCAGTTGACGGCGTTCCCGTCGCGGTCGGTGACGCGCAGCAACTGAGCGGTCAGGCCTCGCGGGTGAACAGCCAGCGGGCGAAGGCTGCCTCCTCGTGGAGTTCCGTGCGCCACAGGACCGACAGCCGGAACGTCCCGGGGGCGACGACGAGCAGCGGGCTCGCGTCGGTGGCGGCGCCGCGCTCCAGCGCCGCCGAGTGCGGCGTGGGGCCGGGCGACTCGGGCAGCAGGAAGGCGCCGTCCTCGCCGGTGCCGTCCAGCGCGGCGCTGATGAAGGCGAGCCGGCCGCTGGGCACGGCGACGACGTCACCGACCTGGTCGCCGGTGGCGGGGAACGCGAGCGCGGTGTCCAGCGCCGTCCGGTAGTCCTCGGCGACGGCCTGGACGACGGCGACGCTGCCGTCGTCGGCGCGGAAGACCTCGAGCCAGCCCTCGTCGCCGACCTCGGGGTCGGTCAGCACCAGCGCGGCGCTCCCGCCGTCCAGGGGGATGCCGGTGAGCTGGTACCCAAGCTGCGGCACCAGAGCCTCGTACGCCTGCTCGCTCATGCCCCGCCAGGCCGGCAGGAGCTCACCGTCCAGGGCGAGGAAGGGTTCGCCGTTGGTCCAGCAGCGGCCGACGTGGGTCCAGGAGCGGGGCATGTCCCGATCATCACCCCGGGCGGTGGCACACGCCCGGGGCAGCCGGCCGGTCGGGCGTGCCACATCGGCGGTAGCGCTGGCCGGTGACGCGCACGGTCGCGGCGGTGACCGCAGCGCACGGCACCCAGATCCACCAGGCCCTGGTGGCCGCCCGCCGGGTTGACATAACGTCGATTATCGGCGCGACGGACAGAGGGTCGGAAGGGGTCGCGAACTCCTCGGACAGCCATCCCGACATCGCCGGCGCACTCGCGCTCGGCGGGCAATCCGCGCCCGGCTCGCACGTGGGCGCGCGCAGGGTCGCCCGACTGGGTGGCCGCGGTTCGGGCCGGCAGGCGCCGGCGACCGGTTGTCCGCCCACGGGCGGCTCGGTCGGGTCCGCGGACGGCGAGCCGGCCGCGCCATCCCTCGCCGACTCCCCCATGAGTTGATCTTGTCGTGCCGCGGCTGCGCCGGAGTGGCGACGCGCTCGCCGGCCGCGCACCGGGTGCCGGACAACCTCCCGGTCGACACTCCCTCCCATCCGCCGACACCTCCCGTATTGCGTCACTGTGACGTAAAGGCGCTGGTGTCTGCCGTTCGACGGGCGTCCAGCGGGCTGCGTTCGTAGGCTCGACCCATGAGAACCCGACGACCGTTCGCCGCTCTGCTGACCTCGCTGGCGCTCCTCGGTGGAGGTGCCTCGATGACCGCCTGCGGTGACCCGGCCGGGTTGGACCGCAACGATGGAACGCCCGAGGAGGTCGTCGACACGGTGAGCCCGGAGGATGCCGAGCGGGAGAACCTGCCGGACGTCAGCAACCCGGAGATCGAGCAGAACACCGACGACGACACCCAGGACCCGGACTAGACCGGCCGGTCAGCTGGAGCGTTCGGTGACCCAGAGCCGGTCGAGCCGCCCCGTCGAGCGGACGAGATCAGCCAGCGAGCGCTCCAGCTCCGCCTTGGTCGGCCGTTCCCGCAGCATGGTCTCCACGTCCTCGAGAGCGCAACGCAGCTGGTAGAGCCGGTCCTGCAGGCCGTCGAGCTCGGCCCGCGACACCAGCACCACGTCACCGGGCAGCCCGGCCTTCGCCGTCGCGGAGCGCTGCTCGTAGGCGCGCTGGCGGCAGGCCTGGCCGCAGTACAGCCTCGGGCGGCCGACCGAGCCCTGCTGAGGGAGGACCTTGCGGCACCAGCCACACCGGCGCTCCTCACCGCTCCCCCGGCTGGGGAGCGGCGCGACGGGGAGGGACGCCGTGCTGCCGGACGCGTGCTGCTGTGCCACGCAGGGCACGGTAGACGCCGCCGCCGACAGTCCTGGATGACACGCCAGGACACCGGGGGAACGCAGGCGGCGACGGCGTCGGCCCGGCGTGGAGCGGCAGCGGTGGGGCCCCGCACGGTGCCCGGACGCGGCCACTAGCGTGGAGGCGTGCCCGCCGCGCGCTTCCCGTTCCTGGACGCGCCGACCCCGTTGGCCATGGCCCACCGCGGCGGGGCGATCGAGCACCTGGAGAACAGCATGCCGGCCTTCGAGGCCTGCGTGGAGCTCGGCTACCGCTTCATCGAGACCGACGTCCAGGTGACGGCCGACGGCGTCCTCGTCAACCTCGACATCAAGGCCGCGGGGGTGCTCGCCCCGCTGGTGCGGCTCGTGCGGCGGATGCAGGTCCTGGACCGGATCTGCCTCGGATCGTTCTCCGACGCCCGCATCGCCGCCGCCCGGCGGTTGTTCGGCCCGGCCGTCTGCACCTCGCTGGGCCCTCGCGGGGTCGCGGCGCTGCGGCTGTCGTCCTACTCGCCCCGCGCCGCCGGGCTGGTGCGCATCTCGGCCGGCTGCGCCCAGGTGCCCCTGCAGCTGGGCGGGCGCGCGCTGGTCGACGAGCGGTTCCTGGCGGCGGCGCACGCGCGCGGCCTCCAGGTCCACGTGTGGACCGTCGACGACCCGGCCGAGGCCGAGGCGATGCTCGACCTCGGTGTGGACGGCATCATGACCGACCGGCCGGCGATGCTGCGCGGCGTGCTGGAGAAGCGCGGCCAGTGGGATCCCCCGGCGTGAGGCGGCGCTCGGACCCCGCGCCCGGCTCCGCGGGGTGGTGCACCGGCCGGGACCGGAGGCGCCGCCCCGCGCGACGTCCCGCGACCGCCCGGGGCCGGTGCTGGACCACGCGCCGGGCGACTGGCAGCCTGCCGCGGTGACCACCGCCGTCCCCGCCGCCCCGGTGCCGCCGGCCGACCGGGCGCTCTCCCGCGAGCGCTTCGGCTGGTACTCCTACGACTGGGCGATGTCGGTCTTCAACACCTCGGTGACGACCGTCTTCCTCGGCCCCTACCTCACCGCCATCGCGCGCGACGCCGCCGGTCCCGACGAGCGGTTGACCTTCCTGGGGCTCTCCGTCGCGGCCGGGAGCTGGTTCTCCTACGTCCTGTCCGCGTCGGTGGTGCTGCAGGTGCTGGTGCTCCCGCTCACCGGCGCCGTGGCCGACCGCACCGGCCGCAAACGGGAGATGCTCGCCGGTTTCGCGCTGCTCGGGGCGCTGGCCACGACCGGCCTGTACTTCGCCGGCGACGGCCGGTGGCTCATGGCCGCGCTGCTGTTCGTCCTGGCCAACATCAGCTTCGGCGCGGCCACCGTCGTCTACTACTCGTGGCTGCCCGACCTCGCCGGGCCCGACGAGCGCGACCTGGTCTCCAGCCGGGGCTGGGCCTTCGGCTACGTGGGCGGCGCCCTGCTGCTCGCCGTCCACCTGGCGCTGGTCGTGGCGGCCGAGGACCTGGGCCTGACCACCGGCGAGGCGGTGCGCATCGCCCTGGCCACCTCCGGGCTGTGGTGGGGCGCGTTCGCGCTGTTCTCGGTGTCCCGGCTGCGCAACCGCCCGGTCGCCGCCTCCGCGGTTCGGTCGGGCAGCAGCTTCCGGCAGCTGGCCACCACGTTCCGCGAGATGCGCGCCTTCCCGCTCACGCTGTGGTTCCTCGGCGCCTACCTGCTCTTCAACGACGGCGTGCAGACGGTCATCTCGCTGTCGGCCACCTACGCCACCGAGGAGCTCGACCTCGCGCAGGACGTGCTCACCGGCGCGATCCTCATGGTGCAGGTCGTCGCGATCTTCGGCGCGCTGGGGCTGGGCCGGCTGGCGGGCCGCTACGGGGCCAAGCGGGTCGTCCTGGGTGCGCTGGTGGCCTGGATCGGCGTGCTCGTGGCCGCCTTCTTCCTGGAGACCGGCGCGGTCGCGCAGTTCTACGCGCTGGCTGCCGTCATCGGCCTGGTCCAGGGCGGCACCCAGGCGCTCTCCCGCTCCCTGTTCAGCCAGCTCATCCCCGCGGGCAAGGAGGCCGAGTACTACGGCTTCTACGAGATCAGCGACCGCGGCACGAGCTGGCTGGGCCCGCTCGCCTTCGGGCTCACCTACCAGCTCACCGGGTCCTACCGCCTGGCGATCGTCAGCCTGGTGATCTTCTTCGTGGGCGGCTTCGTCGCCCTTGCCGCGCTGCCGATGCGCCGGGCGGTCGTCGCCGCCGGCAACACCCCGCCGGAGAAGCTGTGACCGCCACCCCCTCCGGCACCGCTCCCCTGCTCCCCAGCTCGGTCCCCGCCTCCGGTGACCGGCGGCGGCACCCGGCCCCGGCCCACCTGCGGTTCTTCCACGGGCCCATGGACTGCGGGAAGTCGACCCTCGCGCTGCAGGTCGACCACAACCACAGCCGGCAGGGCCGGCACGGCCTGCTGGTCACCCAGGGCGACCGCTCCGCCGCGCCGCGGATCACCTCCCGGGTCGGCCTCTGCCGGGAGGCGATCGAGATCGACGCGGCCACCGATCTCCGGCTCCTGGTGCGCGACCGCTGGGCCGACGGCCACCGCGTCGACTACCTCATCGTCGACGAGGCCCAGTTCCTCTCCCCCGCCCAGGTCGACCAGCTCGCCGAGCTCGTGGACGAGTCGCACGTGGACGTCTACGCCTTCGGGCTGACCACCGACTTCCGCACCCGGCTGTTCCCGGGAACCCAGCGGCTGCTGGAGCTCGCCGACGACGTGCAGCGCATCCAGGTGGAGGTGCTCTGCTGGTGCGGCCTGCCGGGGCAGCTCAACGCCCGCGTCGTCGACGGTGTCATGGTGCGCTCGGGCGAGACCGTCGTCGTCGCCGACACCGCCCCGGCCGAGCTCCCCGGCGCGGGCGCCGGGGCACCCGCCGTCCGCTACCAGGTGCTCTGCCGGCGGCACTACGTACGCGGCGAGCTGGGCCCCACCGCGGCCGGTCCGGGGCAGCTGGCCCTCCCCTGAGCGGCGGTTCCTCACCCGTGCGGGGGGCGCCGGGGGCGGGGATCCCACCCCATGCGATGATGAGCAGCCGATTCGGCGGAATCTTCCCGCCATTTCCGTCGTTCATCTCTCTGACTCCCCGGTCGCCTGGGTACTGCCCTGGCCTCCGGACGTCGAGTCCCGACCGACACAAGCACGAGAGGACGGTGTGCCATGGGTGAGCGTTCCCTGCGCGGCAGCCGACTGGGCAGCGTCAGCTACGAGACCGAGCGGAACACCGCGCCCATCGAGCGGCAGTACGCCGAGTACCGGTGCCCCTCGGGCCACCTGTTCACGGTGCCCTTCGCCGACGACGCGGAGCTCCCCGACACCTGGGAGTGCAAGTTCGACGGCTCGGCCGCGAAGCTGGTCGGCGGGAGCGAGCCGGCGCCCAAGAAGGTGAAGCCCCCGCGCACGCACTGGGACATGCTCCTCGAGCGGCGCAGCGTGGAGGACCTCGAGGAGGTCCTGGCCGAGCGCCTCGAGGTGCTCCGCGGTCGGCGGACCCGCGCCAGCTGACGACGGACCCGCCTCACGGGGCGGGCAGCGCACCGTCTTCCGGAACGGCCCCGGTGGAGAGATCCACCGGGGCCGTTCCGCGTCCGGGCACCTGCCCCGGGCACCGCGGCCGTCGCTCAGGGCCGCTGCTCGGGGTCCCGGAGCACCTCGCCCTCGATGACGAGCGGCTCCTGCGGCCGGGAGGTGCCGGTGGTGTCCACCGGCGCGGCGCGGGTGCTGCCCACGCGGACAGGCCCGCGCAGGTGCTCGGGCAGCCGGGCGAGCACGACCCGCCTGAGCAGCCCGCGCACCAGGCCCCTCGTCCCCGGCAGCAGGCACAGCAACCCGACCAGGTCGCCGAGGAAGCCCGGCAGCACCATGAGCAGCCCGCCGACGGCGATCAGCCCGGCGTCGCCGAGCTCGCGGCCCGCGGCCTCGCGCGAGCGCGCCCGCTGCCGCAGGTCGGCCAGCGTCCGCCGGCCCTGGCTGGCCAGCAGCACCCAGCCGAGCGCACTGGTGACCAGGGTGGCGACGATCGTCCACCCCAGGCCGATCCAGGCGGCGACCAGGACGAAGACCACCAGCTCCGCCAGCGCGGTCAGGCCCACCACCGTGCGCAGCCTCCGACGCACCACGTCAGCCACGCCGCCTCCTCCCTCTCGACGTCCCTCGCCGCTCCCCCGCCGGCCGGCGCCGACGGGGGCGCTACCGACCGGCCGGGTCGGCCGTACCGGTCACCGGCGGGGGCACGCGTCCCGGCAGCCACCCGGCCAGCCGGTCCTGCACGCCCCACGCGGTCACGCGGGCCCATGCCTCCCCAACGATCGAGCCGCTCATCTTGCTCCGGCCGAACGCGCGTTCGGTGAAGGTGATCGGCACCTCGGTGACGCGGGCCCCCGACCGCAGCGCGCGCCAGGCCCAGTCGACCTGGAAGCAGTAGCCCTCGCTGGCCACCTCGTCGAACGGCAGCCGGTCTATCAGCTCGGCTCGGGCGGCCCGGAAGCCGCCGGTGGCGTCGCGCAGCGGCAGGCGCAGCGCCCAGCGGGTGTAGCGGTTGCCGATCCGTGACAGCAGCAGCCGGTGCGCCGGCCAGTCCTCGACCCGGCCGCCGGGGACGTAGCGGGACCCGAGCACCAGGTCGGCATCGGCCAGGGCGGCGAGCAGGTCGGGCAGCTGCTCGGGTGCGTGCGAGCCGTCGGCGTCCATCTCGACCAGCACGTCGTAGCCCTGCTGGCGGGCCCAGCGGAAGCCGGCCACGTACGCGCGCCCGAGCCCGGCCTTCGCGGCCCGGTGCAGCACGTGGACGCGGTGGTCGGCGGCGGCCCGCGCGTCGGCGATCGCGCCGGTGCCGTCGGGCGAGCCGTCGTCGACCACCAGGGCGTGGGCCTCGGGCACGCTGGCGTGCAGGCGGTCCAGGACCCGCGCCAGGTTCTCGGCCTCGTTGTAGGTGGGGATGACCACCAGGACGCGTCCGGTCACGCCCGGGCCGCCCGGCGGCGCCGCAGGACCGCCAGCAGCACCGCGCCCAGGCCGAGGGCCGTCAGCAGCGCCTCCGGCAGCACGCCGAGGCGCTGGGCGACGGTGCGGTCGTCGCGCTGGGCGATCTCCTCGACGAAGACCGCCGGCTCGAACAGCTCCGAGGAGCGGACCACGGTGCCGTCCGGGGCCACCACGGCCGAGATCCCGCTGGTCGCCGCCACGGCGACGCTGCGCCCGAACTCGACCGCGCGCACCCGGCTCATGGCCAGCTGCTGCTCGCTCTCGTCGGTGTAGCCGAAGGTCGCGTTGTTGGTCTGGACGACGAGCATGCCCGCACCGCCGTCCACGACGTCGCGCACGAGACCGTCGTAGACCACCTCGAAGCAGATCAGGTCACCCAGCCGGATGCCGGCCACGTCGAGCACGCCGACCTCGTCACCCGCGGCGAAGTCGCGGCGCACGAGGTCGACCTTCTCGCTGAACAGCCGGAAGAAATCGCGGTAGGGGACGTACTCGGCGAAGGGCACCGGGTGCCGCTTGACGTAGGTGTCGCCGGGCCCCTCCTCCGGTGACCAGACGATCGCGGTGTTGCTGATGAACTCGCCCGGCCCGCCGACGACCGCGCCGACGAGCACCGGCGCACCGACGGCGTCGGCCGCCCGTTGGATCCGCGCCGCGGCGTCGGCGTTGCGGTAGGGGTCGATGTCGGAGCTGTTCTCCGGCCACAGGACGACGTCGGGGCGCGGCTGCCGACCCGCCGCCACCTCGTCGGCGAGCCGCAGCGTCTGCTGCACGTGGTTGTCCAGCACCGCGCGGCGCTGCGCGTTGAAGTCCAGCCCGGCGCGCGGCACGTCGCCCTGGATCACCGCGACCGTGGTGGTGGGCCCGCCGGCGGTGAGCGACGTCCCGGGCAGCGGCAGCCAGGCGAGCGTGCCGACGAGCGGCAGCGCCAGCACCCCGGCCAGCGCGGCGGCGGCCCCGCGCAGCCCCCGGGCGCCGGTGCCGGCGCGGCGCGCCGCGACGCCGGCCAGCAGCGCGGCGGCCAGCAGGGTGCCGGTGAGGGCGACGGCGAAGCCGGCGAGGGGGACGCCACCGTAGGCGGCGAACGCGAGGAACGGGCCGTCGGTCTGGGAGAAGCCCAGCCGACCCCACGGGAAGCCTCCGAAGGGGAACCGCCCGCGGGCGGCCTCGACGGCCACCCAGAGCGCCGCCGCCCACAGCGGCCAGGCGGGCAGCCGGGACGTGAGCGCGGTCAGCCCGCCCAGGGCGGCGAGGTACAGCGACTGGCTGACGGCGAGCGCCAGCCACGGGACCGCGCCGACGTAGATGCCCGTCCACGACAGCAGCGGCACGAAGAAGGTGAGGCCGGTGACCAGACCGAGCCAGAGGCCTGCGCGCACGCCGCCCCCGTGGACGGCGACGGCCAGGGCGGCCGGGCCGAGGACCGCCAGCGCGATGAGGTCGTGGCCGGGGAAGGCGAGGAACATGGCCAGCCCGCCGGCGGCGGCCAGCAGGGTCCGCCACGGTGCGCGGGACCAGCGGGTGCCGGGCGCGGTCGACGGCGGCGCCGCCGGATCGGCACCGCCGGGGCCGGTCGTCCGCGGGAGCGTCCCGGTCCCCGACCCGCCAACGCCTGCGGGCACCCAGCGCCTCCCCGGTGCAGCCGCCCTGTGCGGACGGGACGTCCCCGCGCCGTTCGGGCGGGGTCCGGACCGCGGTGTGCACGCGGCCCCGACCCAGCATCCCATCCCGGCGCCGCCGGTGGACGCGGCTGCCGCCGCACCACCCGTCGAGGCAGTCGGACCCCTGTCCCGGACGCGCCGGCGGTCGCTCCCCGCGGACGGCGCGCCTTCGGGCCGGCCGGCCGGTCGCTGGGTGCGATCGGCGCGACCGTTGTCTGATGGCGCGGGTCCACGCGGGCTCCGCCGGGGTTCCCCCACGCGGTTCCCGGCCGGCCCGCCCGCCCCCTGCGGCCCGGGTGCGCCCCCGGGAGGGGGCGCCGGCCGGCGGGGCGGACGCACCTGCCGGGGGACGCGCGCGCGGTGCTCCCGGTCAGGAACTGCAGGGACTGTAAGAAGTGCGCGCCCCCGGATCGAGAGATCGGACACCCCCGAGCCGCAGTGTGATCGGATCGTTACTCATCGTTGTTGGGCGTCAGGGGGCGTCCACCGGCCGCCCGTCGACCACCAGACCCGCGCAGGCCGGGCGGGCGCGCTCCGCGAGGACCTCCGAGAGCCCCGCGTCGGTGGCCCAGAGGGCCAGGTCGGCCGGCGCCCCGACGGCCAGGGGCCCTGCGGGGTGCTCGGCCCGCACCGCGACCCAGCCGCCGTGCGTGGCGGCGTCGAAGGCGTCGAAGGGGCGCAGCCCGGACGCCGGGTTCCGGTGGTCGACGGCGGCGTGCACCCCACCCCAGGGGTCCAGCGGGGTGACCGGGGCATCGCTGCCCAGCGCGAGCGTGACCTCGGCGTCGGCGAGGTCGGCGAGCGGGTTGGTGGCCAGCGCCCGCCCGGCGCCGAGCCGCTCGGCGTACATCCCCGAGTCCCCGCCCCACGCCGCGTCGAAGGCCGGCTGCACGCTGGCGACCATCCGCCACACGCGCAGCCGGCCGATGACGGCCGCGGACGGCATCTCCAGGTGCTCGAGCCGGTGCCGGCAGGCCCGGACGGCGGCGATCCCCAGCTCGGCGACGACCACGCCCACGGCGTCCAGGACCTGCTCGACGGCGGCGTCGCCGATCACGTGGAAGCCGGCCTGGACGCCCGCAGCGGTGCAGGCGCGCACGTGCTCGACGAGCGCGGCGGAGTCGAACCGCAGCGCGCCGGAGGTGTCGGGCCGGTCGCTGTAAGGAGTGCTCAGCGCCGCCGTGTGGGACCCCAGCGCGCCGTCGCAGAAGAGGTCTCCCCCGGCGCCGGCCAGGCCGAGCTCGCGCACCAGCTCCAGCCCGCCGCGCTGGGAGAGCTCGCCCCAGTAGCCCACGACGCGCGGACCGGGGGTCTGCGCCGCCAGGGCCAGCAGCTCGCGGAGGTCCTCGGCCGAGGACACCTCCGGGCCGGCCATCTCGTGCAGGCTGCCGACCCCCAGCGCGGCCGCGGCCCGGCGGGTGGCGTGCTGGGCCGCGGCGCGCTGCGCCGGCCCGACCGCCCCGTAGGCGGCCTGCCTGGCCGCGTGGTGGGCGTCCAGGCGGAGCCGCCCGTCCGGCGAGAACCCCGGGAGCGCGGCGATCCCCGGGACGAGGTCGAGCAGCGCGGTGGAGACCGTGGCGGAGTGGACGTCGACCCGGGCCAGGTAGACCGGCCGGCCACCGGCCACCGCGTCGACGTCCGCGCGGGTGGGCCCTCGCCCCTCCGGCCAGCCGGTCTCGTCCCACCCGGTGCCCAGGACGATGCCGCCGGGCGCCGCGGCGACGTGGTCGCGCAGGGCGGCCATGGCCTCCGCAAGGCTCGAGCTCGAGTGGAGGTCGAGACCGGTGAGCGCGAGGCCGGTCGCCGTCGCGTGCACGTGCGCGTCCACGAAGGCGGGGGTGAGCAGCGCCCCCTGCGCCGCGATCACCCGGTCCGCCGCAGGTGCGTCCCCCGCGGCGCCGCTCCAGGCGATGCGCCCGTCCACGACGTGCAGCGCACGCCCCGGCCGGTCGCCCACCCGCACGTCGGTGAGCAGCAGGCTCACGTCGGTCCCCTTTCTCGCCGTCGCCTGCCGGGACGGCGGGCCGACGACAGGAGACCACGACCACCTCGGGCGGGATCCGGGTGGCCGGGTGCGCGGGCCGGCGGTAGGCAGGACCGATGCGTGAGGGGAGGACGGAGCTGCGCACGGAGCGGTTGCGCCTGCGCCCGTGGACCACGGGACCGGCCGACCTGGCGCGGCTGCGGGACCTCTACGGCCGCGCGGAGGTCACCCGCTGGCTGGGCGGCGCCCCCTCGGTCGCGCCGGCCGAGCTCGTCGCCCGCTGGGCGGAGGTGCACCGGCGGGACGAACGCTTCCTCTGCTGGGCGATCGAACGACCTGACGGCGTCCCGGCGGGCACGGTGCTGCTCAAGCCGCTGCCCGACGGGGTGGGCGAGGTCGAGGTGGGGTGGCACCTGCACCCGGACTCCTGGGGGCGCGGCTACGCCACGGAGGCCGCGCGGGCGGTCATCGACCGCGCCTTCGGGCTCGGGCTCCCGGAGGTGTACGCCGTCGTCCGGCCCGGCAACGAGCCGTCGACGGCGGTGTGCCGGCGCCTGGGCATGGTTCCGCTGGGGCGGCTGCGCCGTTGGTACGACGTCGAGCTGGAGACCTACCGCCTCATGGCGCCGGTCGTCGTGGAGTGAGCCGGTGGCTCAGCGGCGGAGCAGCGCGGTGAGCCGTCCGAGCGGCGACTTCTCCTGCTTCTTCTTCACCTCGCGGCCGGCGGCGCGGACAGTGTCGGCGGCGGCCGCCTCGGACGGCGTCGGTGCGGTGCCCCCGAGGTGGGCGGGGAGCCACCAGCGGTCGTCGTCCCCGGCCGGCCGGTCGGGGTAGCCGCGCTGGGCCTCGTCGAGGAGGGCCTCCATGGCGGTGCGGGTGCGGTCCAGCAGGGCGCCGATCTGCTCGCCGGGCTCGGCCACGATCGGCTCGCCCAGGAGCACCGTCACGGGGACGCCGCGGCGCAGCTCCACCTTGTGGTTCTTCGTGGCCACGCGGTGCCCGCCCCAGACGGCGGCCGGGATGATCGGCGCCCCCGAGTCGACGGCCATGCGGGCCGCCCCGGCCTTGAGGTCCTTGACCGTGAAGCTGGTGCTGATGGTCGCCTCGGGGAAGACGCCGATGACCTCGCCGTCCTTGAGCGCCCGCACGGCCGCCTCGAACGCGGCCGAGCCCGCCTTCCGGTCGACCGGGATGTGCTTCATCGCCCGCATGAAGCGGCCCGCGAACCAGTGCTCGAAGACCGGCGACTTCGCCATGAACCGCACCAGCCGGTGCTGCGGGAGAGCCGCGAGACCGAGGAACGTGAAGTCGAAGAAGCTCACGTGGTTGCTGCAGATGATCGCGCCGCCGGTGGCTGGCACGTGCTGCGAACCGCGGACGTCGAAGCGGAACCGGAACAGGCGGAAGACCACCAGCGCCAGCCGGATGATGGCGCGGTAGGGCCGGTCCCGCGGGTCGGGCGAGGACCCGAAGAGGCCGGGACGGACGACGTCGCGCCAGCTCGCGGTGTACATGGCGGGAATCTAACGGCTGGCCACGGTAGCTGCCCGGGGGGTCTCCTGCCCCGCCGTGGCGTCGACCGCCGCCCGGACGACGGCGGCGAGGTCCCCGGTCTCCCGGTGCACCTGCCGCTGCAGCTCCGCTCCCGTCCCGCGGGTGAGCAGCGCGCCCACCCCGTCGCGCACCCGCTGCTCGTCCCCCGCGTCGGCCAGGGCGGGGCGGACGTGCTCCAGCAGATCGGCGAGGACGTCGCCCGCGGGGGCCGGCCGGCCGGTGCGCGGGTGCACGAGCGCGTCGGACAGACCTGAGCGGGAGGCGCGCCAGCCGGCCAGGCGGAGCACCTCGGACGGCATCTCGGGGACCGCTCCCCCGGCGCGGGCGTCGCGCGCGGCGGTCTCGACCAGGCCGCGCACCAGCCCCGCGAGCGTGACGGCGTCCTCCACCCGCAGCAGCACGTCGGCGGTGCGGACCTCGACGGTGGGCCAGCCGGCCGACAGGCGGGCGTCGAAGTACACCATCCCGTCGTCGAGGACGGTCCGCGTCGCCAGCACCGCCTCGACGAGCCGGTGGTACTCCCCCGCGTCGCGGAACGGACCGGTGGGCCCCGCGGAGGGCCACCGGTGCCAGACCTGCGACCGGAAGCTCGCGTAGGAGGTGTCCCGGCCCTGCCAGAACGGCGAGTTCGCGCTGATCGCCGTGAGCACGGGCAGCCAGACGCGGATGCGGTTGAGCACCGCGACGCCCTCCTCGTCGTCGACCACCTGCACGTGCACGTGGCAGCCGCAGGTGAGCACCTCCTCGGCGGTCCGCCCGAACGCCTCGTGCAACCGTGCGTACCGCTCCCCCTTGGTCGGCACCGGGCTCACGTCGACCGGTGAGGTGGCGAGCGCGGCGACGCGGGCGCCCACGGCACGCGCGGCCGCGTCGGCTCGGGAGCGCCAGTGCCGCAGCTGGGTGTCGACCTCGGCCAGCGTGGAGCACACCGGCGTCCCCAGCTCGAGCTGCTGCGCCTTGAGCTCGGGCACCAGCTGGGCCGTCTCCGGGACGTCGGCGTCGTCGCCCCGCTCCTCGAGGTCGTGCTGGTGCACGTCCTCCCCCTCGCCCCGCCGTGCCGCGACCGCCAGCGCCTCCGGTGCCCGGGCGACGGGGCTGCCGTCCGCGTCGACCACGAGCAGTTCTTCCTCGACGCCCACCGTCCGCACTGCTCCATGATCCGGAGCGTGGTCGACGGGTGCAGCGTCAAAGGCCGGCGTCACCCTCCCGGGGGTGTTACTGCTCCGGCGCCCGGAGGGCGCCTCTGAGGAGGTTCGGCAGGTGACGACAAACTATTGTCGTGATTTTGTTGGGGATAACGGTAGTGTGCGACCATGCCACGCGCGTGGCAGCAGCCGCTGCCCGAGATGCCCGCCCTACCTCCGGCGCGCGCCTGGGCCCGGTTGCGGCCGCCGCCGGGGTACGAGGACCAGTGGCGCCGGCTCGCCGACGCCGCGGTGGAGCTCGACCGGGGGCCTGACGAGCTGGCGGCCGAGGGCCTCGACGTGCTGGCCGCCGCCCGGGGGTGGAAGCCGGCCACCGTCGCGCTGTACAGCAAGGTCGCCCGCTACGGCGGCCTGGCGCTGCCGCTGCCCGTCACCCCCGAGCCTGACCCGCCGCGGCTGGACCTGCGACCGCTCACCCGGATCCGGGCCGAGGATCCCGAGCACCTGCGGTCGGTGGCCTGGTGCGCGCTGGCGCTGGGCTGGCCGGCCCCCGTCGGGACGTTCCGCTCGCTGCGGCGGGACCAGGTGCGGGCGACCGCGCGCCGCCTGCTCATCGCGACCGACGACGGCGAATGGGCCGTGCCCGGCGCTCTCACCGCCTGGCACGCCTGGGAGGCGACGCGCGGGCAGTTCCCGGCGCTGGCCGCGAGCCCGTGGGTGCTCCCTGCGCTGCGTCGGGGCCCGGGGCTGGACTCCCGCGTCGGGGGTCGGCTGTCCAACCAGGCGCTGCAGGCGACCTTCACCAAGCACGTGCGTGCCACCGTGGGCTACCTGCGGGCGACGGTGACGCCGTCCCGGCGGGAGGCGGTGGAGGAGCTCGCCGCCGTCTACCGCCTGCTCTCCTACGACAGCTACCGCCGGCTGGCCCTGGCGGCCGGCGCACCGCCGGTCGGCGCCCGGGGCGTGGTTCGGGCCGCGCGGGCCACCGCCCGGGCGGCCCGCGCCGGCGGCTGAGGGCGGCTCACAGCAGCGTCAGCTGCTCGGCCGGGCGGGTCACCGCTGCGGAGCCCGACGCCCGTTCGGGCAGGCTGCCGGCGGGGAAGCCCACCTCCTCGTCCCCCGGGACACCCTGGACCTCCACCTGGCGTGCCGCTCCACCGGGTTGCCGGTCCAGGCCGTGCCGGGCCAGCAGTGGTGCCACCTGGCGGGCCAGCCAGGTGCGGTATTCCGCCGGCACGTAGGCCCGGCGGGCGTAGAGCCGCTCGTACCGCGGCACCAGCTCCGGGTGGGCGCGGCCCAGCCAGGCCATGAACCACTCCCGGGCGCCGGGGCGCAGGTGCAGCGGGATGACGGTCACCCCGGTCGCGCCGGCCGCGGCGATCGCGCCGAGCGCGGCGTCGAGGTGCTCCCGGGTGTCGGTGAGGCCGGGCAGCACCGGCGCGAGGAAGACGCCGCAGGGCAGCCCGGCATCGGCGAGGGCGCGGACCAGGTCCAGCCGTGCCCTCGGTGTCGGCACCCCCGGCTCGAGCGCGGCGTGCAGGTCGTCGTCCCAGGTCGTCAGGGAGATCGCGAGGCCGATCGGGACCTCCCGGCCGGCAGCGGCCAGGAGCGGGATGTCCCGGCGGAGCAGCGTGCCCTTGGTGAGCACGGAGAACGGCGTCCCGGAGCCGGCGAGCGCGCCGATGACACCGGGCATCAGCCGGTAGCGGCCCTCCGCGCGCTGGTAGGGGTCGGTGTTCGTGCCCAGGGCGACGTGCTCGCGCTGCCACGACGGCCGGCCCAGCTCCCGCCGCAGCACCTCCACCAGGTTGGTCTTCACCACGATCTGACGGTCGAAGTCGCGCCCGCTGTCGAACTCCAGGTACTCGTGCGTCCGCCGGGCGAAGCAGAAGCGGCAGGCATGACTGCAGCCCCGGTAGGGGTTGATCGTCCACGGGAAGGGCATCGCCGACTCCCCCGGCACGCGGTTCAGCGCGCTCTTCGATCGCACCTCGTGGAAGGTCAGCCCCGGGAACTCCTGCACCTGCACGCTGCGCAGGAGGCCCCGGATGCTGGGCATGCCCGGCAGCGCCCCGGGCTCGTCGAGGTCCAGCCGCTGCGCGTCCCACCGCATGACCCCATCCGAACACACGTTCGAACCGGTGTCCAGCTGCGTCAGATCGGCGGTCGGGCCTCGTAGGAGGTGGAGAGCACGACGGTGGTGCGCGTGGTGACGTTCGCGGCCGACCGGATCTCCTTGAGCAGGTTCTCCAGCGCGTCGGGCGAGGCCACCCGCACCTTGAGGATGTAGCTCTCCACCCCGGCGACGGCGTGGCACTCCTCGATGGCGTCGAGGTGCGCCAGCAACGCGGGGGCGTCGTCGGTCTGCACGTCGGTCGGGGTGATGGACACGAACGCCGTCAGCGGCAGCCCGATCTGGGTCGCGTCCAGCGTGGCCCGGTACCCGGTGATCAGGCCCCGCTGCTCGAGCCGGCGCACCCGCTGGTGGACCGCCGAGACCGACAGGCCGACCCGGTCGGCCAGCTCGGTGAAGCTGGCCCGCCCGTCGCGCGCCAGTGCCGCCATGAGCGCCCGGTCGACGTCGACCGCGCCTGGCTCAGCCGGGGAGTTCGACGAGCTCACGGGGACCGTTGTTGAGCACGCGGACACCGTCGTCGGTGCAGACGACGATGTCCTCGATGCGGGCGCCGTGGCGGCCGGGCAGGTAGATGCCCGGTTCCACGGAGAAGGCCATGCCGGGCTCGAGCGGCAGCCCGTTGCCGGCCACGATGTAGGGCGCCTCGTGGGAGTCCAGCCCGATGCCGTGGCCGGTGCGGTGGATGAAGTACCCGCCCCAGCCGGCACCGGTGATGACCGAGCGGGCGGCGGCGTCGATCTCCTCGGCCGGCACGCCCGGGCGCACCGCGGCGGTCGCCGCCTGCTGCGCGGCGTGCAGCACCGCGTACCACTCGGCGACCTCGGCGTCCGGGCGGCCCCCGACGACGTAGGTGCGGGTGCAGTCGGAGCGGTAGCCGGTCGAGGTCTCGCCGCCGATGTCGACCACCACCAGGTCACCGGCCTCGACGACGCGGTCGGAGAGCTCGTGGTGCGGGCTGGCCCCGTTCGGGCCCGACCCGACGATGGTGAAGTCGACCGCGACGTGCCCCTCCGCCAGGATCGCCGCGGCGACGTCCGCCCCCACCTCGGCCTCGGTGCGCCCGACGGTCAGCCACTCCCCCATCCGGGCGTGCACCCGGTCGATCGCCGCGCCCGCCCGGGCCAGCTCCTCCACCTCGGCCGGGGTCTTCACCATGCGCAGCCGGTCGACGACCGGTGAGGCCAGCTCCAGGGCGGCGCCGGGGAGCGCCCGCTGGACGCCGAGGGCGTGCTCGGCCCAGGTGCGCGACCCGACGGCGACGCGGGCGGGGGCCGCGCCGAGTCGGCTGACCGACGCCCCGGCCAGGACGGCGAACGCGTCGTCGGTCTCGTCCCACGCGAGCACCTCCAGCCCGAGCGTGCCCGCGGGGCCGGCGTCGACCATCGGGGCCTCCAGCCGCGGCACGACCAGGAACGGCTCGCCGCGGCGCGGCACCGCCAGGGCGGTCAGCCGCTCCATCGCGTGGGCGGCGTACCCGCACAGGTAGCGCAGGTCGGCACCCGGGGTGAGCACGAGCAGGTCGATGCCCAGCTCCCCGGCGACGGCGCGGGCGGCGTGCAGCCGGTCGAGCGTCACGAGCGGGCCGGATCCGGGTTCTGGCGCGTTTCCCACCGGCGCAGAGTAGCCAGGCGGGACGGGGGTGCTCCCGAATCGTTGCCGTACCGCTACCGTCCGCGGACGTGGGCGAGCGCGCGAGGCACGGGCGGACGACGGCACGTGGTGTCGGGGGTGCGCAGGCGTGACCACCATGCTGCTGGACGCCGCGTCGCTGTACTTCCGGGCCTTCTACGGCGTCCCCACCAGCGTCACCACGCCCGACGGGCGGCCGATCAACGCCGTCCGCGGCTTCCTGGACATGACGGCCCGGCTGGTCACCGCGCACGCCCCCGACCGGCTGGTCGCCTGCTGGGACGACGACTGGCGGCCGGCCTTCCGGGTCGAGGCGCTGCCCTCCTACAAGGCGCACCGCCTGGCGCCCGACGGCGGCGAGGAGACCCCCGACGAGCTGGGGCCCCAGGTGCCGGTCCTGGTCGAGGTGCTGGCCGCAGCGGGGATCGCCCGCGTCGGCGCCCCCGGTTACGAGGCCGACGACGTGATCGGCACGCTCGCCACCCGGGCCCGCGGCCCGGTCGACGTCGTCACCGGCGACCGCGACCTGTTCCAGCTCGTGGACGACGCGCGGGGTGTGCGCGTCCTCTACACCGCCCGCGGGATCTCCGACCTGGAGTACGTGGACGAGGCCGCCGTCACCGCCAAGTACGGCATCCCCGGCCGCGCCTACGCCGACTTCGCGGTGCTGCGCGGCGACCCGAGCGACGGGCTGCCGGGCGTCGCCGGGGTGGGCGCGAAGACCGCGGCGGCGCTGATCGGCGAGTTCGGCGACCTGGCGGGGATCCGCGCGGCCGTGGCACGGACCGTCGTCCCGTCCCCCCCGCTGACCGCCGCGGTGCTCAAGAAGCTGCACGCGGCTGCGGGCTACCTCGACGCCGCCCCGGTGGTGGTCGCGGTGGCGCGCGACGTCGACCTGCCGGCCGTGGAGGGGACGCTCCCCCGCTCCCCCGCCGATCCCGCGGCGCTGGCCGCCCTCGCCGAGCGGCACGGCCTGCAGTCCTCGCTCGGGCGCCTGGGCGCGGCGCTGGGCTGGCCGGCCGACGCGGTGGGCTGATCCGGGTTCAGCCGCCGGTCAGGGCTCGCTCCAGGTGTAGCGGGCGCCGTCGGCGTCGGTGATCTCGATCCGCAGGGTGACCTGCTCCTCGTCGGCCGTGACGCCGGTGCACTCGTAGGTGGCCCCCGGCTCCACGTGCATCTCCTGCTCGCAGTCCAGGTCGACGGCGACACCCTCCCGCTGCTGGAACTGCTCGGCCACATCCCGCTCGACGGCCGAGCGGGAGAGGACGGTCGGCCCGGTCGTCGCCGCCAGGAGCGCCACCCCGGCGACCAGCGCGAGTGCGACGGCGGCGAGCAGCAGGAGCAGGCCCGCGCGGCGCCGGCTCCCTGACGACCGCGGCGCCGGAGGGCCGTAGCCGGGCGGGCCGTAGCCGGGGACGCCGTGCGGCGCGGGTGCGGGGTACGGCACCGGACGCGTGGACTGCGGCGGCGAGCCGCCGTGAGGCGACCAGCCGGGCCGCTGCGGGGCGCGGGGCGGCCCGTACGCGGGCGGACCGGAGGGCCCGGGCCCCTCCTGCGGCCGGTCGCCGTAGGGCGGCTGGGTCATCGTCGCTCCCGGGTCGGTGGGTGCCCCGTCGGGGCCGATCGAATTCTGCCCCACCCGCCGGCCGCGCCGCGGGCGGCGACCCGCCGGTCAGCCGCCGACGGCGACGGCCACGACCCCGCGTCGGATGCGGTCCACGGCGGCCCGCGCCGTGCGCGCGACCGGGTCGTCGGCGACCTTGCCGAGCTGGTCGAGGAGGTCCAGCAGCTGCCGCGCCCAGCGGACGAAGTCCCCGCCGGAGAGCTCGGTGCCGGCCTGCTCCGCGCCGGCCAGCACCCGGTCCAGGCTCTGCCCGTCGGCCCAGCGGTACGCGGCCCAGGCGAACCCCAGGTCCAGGTCGCGGCCGGCGGGCACGCCGTGGTCGAGCTCGACGTCCTGCAACCGGGAGCGGATGCCGCGCATCGCCCCGATCGCGGCGCCGACCTTGCCCGCCGGCACCGCGGGCAGCCCGGGCATGTCCCGCCGCGCCTCGAAGACCAGCGTGGAGACCGCGGCCGCCAGCTCGGCGGGGTTCAGGCCCCGCCACACGCCCGCGCGCAGGCACTCGGCGGTGAGCAGGTCGGCCTCCGACCAGATGCGGGCCAGCCGCCGGCCGTCGTCCGTGATGACCGGCACGTCGTCCAGGGCCCCGGCCACCTCGGTGTCGGCCGGCACCAGCGGTGCGGCCTCCGGGACCAGGTAGCCCAGCTCCTCGAGGACGTCGCAGGTCCGGTCGAACTGGCGGGTGAGCGAGCCGGTGCGCTCGGCCATCGTGCGCTGCAACGACTCCGCCTCGCGCACCGCGCGCAGCCAGCGCTCGGCCACCCGCACCCGTTCCTCGCGGTCGGGCAGCTGGTGCACGGGGTGGTGCCGCAGCGCCTGGCGCAGGTCGGCCAGCACCGGGTCGTCCGCCGCCGCGGAGCGGCCCTTCGTCACCCGGCGCGCGCCCAGGTCGTGCTCCACCCGGGCGTTGCGCAGGGTCGAGGCGAGATCGCGGCGCGCGTGCGGGCTGCGGTGGTTGAAGTTCTTGGGCACCTTCACCCGGGCCAGGACCTGCACCGGGGTCGGGAAGTCCACCGACCCCAGCCGGCCCGCCCACTTGTCCTCGGTCAGCACCAGCGGCCGCGGATCGGCCAGGTCGGTGATGCCGGGGTCGAGCACGACGGCCAGCCCCTGCCGCCGGCCGCTGGGCACGCGGATGACGTCGCCCGGGCGGAGGGCGGCCAGCGCGTCGGCGGCCTCGAGCCGGCGCTTGGCCTGGGAGTCGCGGGAGAGCTCCTTCTCCCGCTCGGCGATCTCCCGCCGCAGCTGGGCGTAGGCGCCCACGTCGCCGCGGTCGGAGTGCATCTCCGCCGCGAACTGCTCGGCGTCCCGCTCGTGGCGGGCCGCTGCGCGGGCCAGCCCGACGACCGAGCGGTCGGCCTGGAACTGCGCGAACGAGCTGGCCAGCAGCTCCCGGGCGCGGGCGCGGCCGAAGGAGCTGACCAGGTTGACCGCCATGTTGTAGCTGGGCCGGAAGGAGGACCGCAGCGGGTAGGTGCGGGTGCTGGCCAGCCCGGCGACGACGCTCGGGTCCATGCCGGGCGCCCAGACGACGACGGCGTGCCCCTCGACGTCGATGCCCCGCCGCCCGGCCCGGCCGGTGAGCTGGGTGTACTCGCCCGGCGTCACGTCGACGTGCGCCTCGCCGTTCCACTTCACCAGCCGCTCGAGGACGACGGTGCGCGCCGGCATGTTGATGCCCAGCGCCAGCGTCTCGGTGGCGAAGACGGCCTTGACCAGGCCCCGGACGAAGCACTCCTCGACGGTCTCCTTGAAGGCCGGGACCAGGCCGGCGTGGTGGGCGGCGAGGCCGGCGAGCAGCCCCTCGCGCCACTCCCAGAAGCCCAGGACGTGCAGGTCCTCCTCCGGCAGCGAGCCGGTGCGCTCGTCGATGATCGCGGCGATCTCGGCGCGCTCGGCCTCGTCGGTGAGGCGCAGGCCGCTGAGCAGGCACTGGTGCACGGCGGCGTCGCAGCCGTTGCGGCTGAACACGAAGGTGATCGCCGGCAGCAGCCCCGCCCGGTCGAGGCGCTCCACGACGTCGGACCTGGCCGGGGGCCGGTACCGGGGCCGGTGGTGGCCCTCGCGGCGGCCGGAGCCGCCCCAGCTGTCGAGCCGGCGCTCCTGCTCCCGGACGAAGCGGACCAGTTCCGGGTCGACGACGGAGGCCCCGCGCTCCCGCGTGGACAGCGGCCGCGGCCCCTCCCCGTGCTCGCCCGCGTGCGCGGCGGGGCGCAGGGAGAAGAGGTCGAACACCCGGTTGCCGACGAGCATGTGCTGCCAGAGCGGGATCGGACGGACCTCGCTGACCACGACCTTCGTGTGGCCGCGCACGGTCACCAGCCACTCACCGAACTCCTCGGCATTGCTCACCGTCGCGGAGAGCGAGACCAGGGTGACCGACTGCGGGAGGTGGATGATGACCTCTTCCCACACCGCCCCGCGGAACCGGTCGGCGAGGTAGTGGACCTCGTCCATCACCACGTAGCCCAGGCCGGCGATCGCCGGGGACTCCGCGTAGAGCATGTTGCGCAGGACCTCGGTGGTCATCACCACCACGGGGGCGTCGCCGTTGACGGCGTTGTCGCCGGTCAGCAGGCCGACCCGGTCGGCGCCGTAGCGCTCGACGAGGTCGTTGTACTTCTGGTTGGACAGCGCCTTGATCGGCGTCGTGTAGAAGGCCTTGCGCCCCTCGGCGAGAGCCTTGTGCACGGCGAACTCGCCCACCACGGTCTTCCCGGCGCCCGTCGGCGCGCAGACCAGGACGCCGGAGCCCTCCTCCAGCGCCTCGCACGCCTCGACCTGGAACGGGTCCAGGGAGAAGCCGAGCTCGGCGGTGAAGTCGGCCAGCGTCGGGTGGGAGGTCCGCCGCCGGGCAGCGGCGTACCGCTCAGCGGGGCTGGACATGCCTCCACGTTAGGCGCGCGCCCGCGGGACGGCGCGCCACGGCGGTTGGCGGCGATCAGCTCCCCTGACCACCGGGGGCCCTCCCTCACCGCCCACGCCGAGGGAGGACACCGCACGATCAGCTCAGCGGATCGAGGCGGGGCCGCCGCCGACGACGGTGAGCGCGCCCGGCACGCACTCCGTGACGGCGGGCAGCGGCGCGACGAGCTCCCCGTCGGCGTAGGTGCTGACCCCGGCGCAGGAGAGCTCCACGCGGGCGGCGCGGTGCACCGTCACGGCGGGGTGCTCGACGTGCGTGCCGTCGGCCAGCCGGGGGCGCGTGCGCACCAGCTCCCGGCGCGAGACCGGCCCCACGACGGTGACGTCGAAGAGCCCGTCGGCGTAGTCGGCGCCCGGGCACATCCGCAGACCCCCGCCGTACCAGGCGGTGTTGCCGACGGCGACCATCGTGGCGGGCAGGGTGCGGGTGACGCCGTCCAGCGCCAGCGTCACCTCGTAGGGGCGCAGCCGGGCCAGCTCGGCCAGGACGGCGAGGTCGTACCGCCGGCGGCCACGGGGCCAGCGCAGCCGGTTGGCGCGGTCGGTGACGGCCGAGTCGAAGCCGCAGCACAGCACGGTCGCCCACCAGCGGCCGGCGGTGCGGCCCGCGTCCAGCGCCCGGGAACGCCCGGCCAGCAGGTCGGCCGCGGCCGCGCGGGCAGCGGTCACCGGGTCGGTCGGGACGTCCAGCGCCAGCGCGAGGTCGTTGCCGGTGCCGGCGGGGACGACGGCGAGCGGGACCGCCGTCCCGGCGACCGCCTGCAGCCCGGCGTGCGCCGCGCCGTCACCGCCGACCGCGACGACCGCGCCGGCGCCCTCCGCGACCGCCTCCGCCGCCTGGCGTTCCGCGTCGGACCGGGTGGTCGCGTCCAGCACCCGGGGCGCGACGCCTTCCGCGCGGAGCGCGTCGAGGACGGCCCGGGCCACGGTGCGGGCGCGGCCCCGCCCGGCCGCCGGGCTGACCAGGACCGCGGCCTGCACCGCCGTCAGCTGCGGGCCGACGGCGCGCGCTCGGCCGGTTCGTCCAGCTGCGAGGGCTGGGCGTCCAGCCGGGACGGCGTGGCGTCCAGCGGCGAGGCGACGTCGTCGTCCAGGTCGTGGAAGTGCTCGGCGGCGGCGCGCCGGGCCCGGCGCCGGTCGACGATCCGGGCGAGCTGGATGGCCAGCTCGAACAGCACGATCATCGGCCCGGCCATCAGCAGCATGGTGAACGGGTCCTGCGTGGGGGTGACGAAGGCGGCGAAGACGATCGTGAGGAAGAAGATCCACCGGCGGCTCTTGGACAGCACCTCGTAGCTGAGCACCCCGGCGAGGTTCAGCGCCACGGCGATGAGCGGCACCTCGAAGCTGACCCCGAACGCGACCAGCAGCGACAGCACGAAGCCGATGTAGTCCTGCGCGGTGAGCGCCACGACCACGCCGTCGCCGGCCAGGCTCAGCAGCAGCTCCAGCCCCGCCGACAGCGAGACGTAGGCCAGCACGGCGCCGAGGGCGAACAGCGTCGAGGAGACCGCGACGAAGCCGACGCCGTAGCGCTTCTCGTTGCGCTTGAGGCCCGGGGTGATGAACGCCCACAGCTGGTAGAGCCAGAACGGCGCCGAGAGCACCACCCCGGCGAGGAAGGACACCTTGAGCCGGATGAAGACGCCGCCGAAGACGTTCGTGATCAGCAGCCCGCAGCCGCCGGCGTCGTCCCCGGCGTACCGGAGGTCCTCGGGCAGGCCGCAGTACGGGGCGCGGATGAACTCGCCGAGCCCGTGGCCGTACCACCAGAAGGCGATCGCGGTGGCGACCAGGATCGCGAGCCCCGCCTTGAGGATGCGGTTGCGCAGCTCGGTCAGGTGCGCGATGAGGCTCATCGTCGCCTGGGCGTCGCGGGGTGGCCGCCGACGCCGCCGTGCGCCACGGGTCGCCTCGCTCACCGCCGTCCCCCCAGGTGCGGTGCGGTCAGCGGGTGCGGTCGGCGGCGCGCGCCTGGTCGGCCTGGGCCCGCAGCTCCGCGGCCCGCAGCTCGGCCTGGCGCGCCTCCTCCTGCAGCCGCGCGGCCTGGTCGTCCGAGGCCGGCGACGCGGGCGCGACGATCTCCCCGCGCACCGGCGTGGTGCGCGCGGCGTCCTTGCTGCGGACGTCGTCGTCCTTCATGCCCTTCATCTCGCCCTTGAAGATGCGCAGCGAGCGGCCGAGCGAGCGCGAGGCGTCGGGCAGCTTCTTGTAGCCGAAGAGCAGCAGGATGGCCAGGATGATCAGGCCGATCTCCAGGGGGCCGAGTCCGGCCATGGCGCGTCCTCCAGAGGTGTGGGTGCTGCGGCGATGCTACGCCGCCGGGCGCCGATTCCCAGAGGCCTGCGCGCGGGTTCGTCGGGCGTTCAGCCCACCGACGCCCGGGCGTCGCGCAGCCGCGCGGCCCGGTCGGCGGAGTCCTGCAGCCCGGCGCGCACGGGGGCGACCTCCGCTTCGGCTGCGGCCAGCTCCCGCGTGAGCCGGCCGACGGCCCCGAGCACCCCGTGGACGACCACGCCGAGGACGGCGAACGCCAGGACGACGACCACGCCGAGCACGATCCAGAACACCACGGCCGCACCCTAGCCCGCGTCGCCGGACGCGAGCCCGTACCGGGCCAGGGCGGCCCGCGCCTCGGCGGCCACCTGCGCCCCGAGCTCGGCCGGCTCCTCCACCACCGCGCTGCCGCCCAGCAGGGCGACCAGCCGCCGCGCCCAGGCCAGGTCCGCGGTGCGGACCGTGACGGCCAGCCCGCCGGGCGGGTCGTCCACGGGGGTGACGTCCTCGGTCGGGTAGTAGTCGGCGACCCAGCGGGCGCTGCGGTCCAGCCGGAGCCGGACGGCGGGGGTGCCGGGCCCGGGCTGGTACAGGCCGTCGTCGATGCTGCGGCTGGTGGCCTGGGGCGGTGCCGCGGCCGGCTCGTCCAGGACCGTCGCCTCGTCGACCCGGTCCAGCCGGAACAGCCGGACGCCCTCGGCCCGGCGGCACCAGGCCTCCAGGTACCAGTGGCCGTCGACGTACAGCAGCTGCATCGGGTCCACCGTGCGCTCGGTGCGCTCGTCGCGGGCCGGCACGTAGTAGTGCAGGTGCACCGCCCGCCCGTCCTGGAGCGCGCGGCGGGCGATCGCCAGGGTCTCCTCGCGGGCGTCGACGCTCACGGCCAGCGGGGCCATCCGGGCCGCGGCGTCCCCGGCCGCCGCCGATACCTTGGCCAGCGCCCGGCTCACCGCGTCGCGCTCGGCCAGGCCGGGCAGCTCCAGCAGCGTGCGCAGCGCCACGACGAGCGCGACGGCCTCGTCGGTGGTCAGCCGCAGCGGGCGCACCATCCCGGCGTCGAAGGTGACCCGCACCCGGTCGCCCTCGAAGGCGACGTCGATCAGGTCGCCCGGGCCGTAGCCGGGAAGGCCGCACATCCACAGCAGCTCGAGGTCGCGCTGCAGCTGCCGCTCCGGCACGCCGAAGTCGCGCGCGGCCTCGGCGACCGCCACCCCCTCGGGGCGGGCGGTGAGGTACGGGACGAGGGCCAGCAGCCGCGTCATCCGGTCGGTGGTGCCGGTGGCGGTCACGCGCGCACCTCCAGCGCGGCCAGGCGGGTCAGCCGGGCGACGACGGCGTCCCGCATCGAGGTCGGCGCCTCCACGACCACGTCGGGGCCGTGGGCGGCGATCTGGTCGGCCAGCGCCCGGGGCTCGGTGGTGCGGAGTTCCAGCCGGTCCTCCACCCCGCCGCTGCCGTCGTCGGCCGGGCCGAGCGAGGTGGCGTGCCGGCGCAGCCCCACGGCGGTGCCGGGCCGGGCCCGCACCACCACCAGCTGCTCCTCCCTCTGCACCTGCTGCCCGGCGACGACCGCGGTCAGGTCGAGGTCGGCCGGCGGCTCGAAGGCCCCGGCCGGGCCCACGGCCGCGGGCCGGCCGACGACGCGGGAGAGCCGGAACACCCGCGGTGCCTGGCGGTCGAGGTCCTGGCCGACCATGTACCAGCGTCCGCGCCAGGCGACGACGCCCCACGGCTGCACGTCGCGGCGGACGGCGGTGTCCTCGTCGGGGCGCCGGTAGTCGAACTGGAGCCGGCGCCGGTCGCGTGCCGCGGCGTAGCAGGGCTCGAAGGCGGCCTCGCCGCGGTCGATCCGGGGCTTGATCGGCAGCGTGCGGGAGGAGTCGACGTCGACCCCGGCGGCGCGCAGCTTGACCAGGGCGCTCTGCGCGGCGCCGGCGAGCTGCGCGGACTCCCAGAAGCGCAGCGCCAGGCCGACGGCGGCGGCCTCCTCGCCGGTCAGGTGGATCTCGGGGAGCTCGTAGTCGGCCCGGGCGATGCGGTAGCCGTCCTCGGTGTCGAAGACGCTGGTGCGGCCGGTCTCCAGGGGCACGCCCATCTCGCGCAGCTCGGCCTTGTCGCGCTCGAACATGCGCTTGAACGCCTCGTCGGCCCGGTCGGTGCCGTCGTCGGCCTCGTAGCCCGGCACGGTGGCGCGGATGCGCGCCGCCGTCACGTACTGCCGGGTGCTCAGCAGCGCGATGACCAGGTTGACCAGTCGTTCCGCCCGCTTGGCCGCCATGGCCCTCAGGCTAGTCAGGCCGCCGCGGGCCCGCTGCCGCCCGGCCGCGCGCCGGCCCCCTGGATAGCCTGCGGGTATGACCAGTGCTGCTCCCCCCGCGCCCGCGTCCCGGATCCGCTGGCGGCGCGGGCGGGTCACCGCGACCGGTCGCTCCTGGCGGGATGCGCTGGAGCTGACCGCCGAGGTGGCCGGCGAGGGCGAGCTGCGGGCGCTGGCGTACCCCTCGCTGGTGGGCGTGCCCGAGGTGGGCGACGACGTGCTGCTCAACACGACGGCGCTGGCCCGGGGCCTGGGCACCGGCGGTTACGCCCTCGTGGTCGCCGTCCCCGACCGGCTGCCGCCGGACCCGGAGGGCCCCGGGCACCTGGTGAAGGCCCGGTACACGCCGCTGCAGGTGATGGTGCAGGGCGTCGACGAGCAGGAGACCGAGCACCACGCGACGATCGCCGACGCCGAGGACCTCGACGGGATGCCGGTGGTCGTGGCGGACCTGCACTCGGCGCTGCCGGCGGTGCTGATCGGGATGCTCGCCACCGACCCGGACCTGAAGGTCGCCTACGTGATGACCGACGGCGGGGCGCTGCCCGCGGCGTTCTCCCGCACGGTGGGCGCGCTGAAGAACTCGCTGGCCGGCGTGGTCACCGTGGGCCAGGCCTTCGGGGGCGACCTGGAGGCGGTCACCCTGCACACCGGGCTGCTGGCCGCCCGGCACGTACTGGGCGCCGACCTGGCGATCGTCACCCAGGGGCCCGGGAACCTGGGCACGGGGACGCCGTGGGGCTTCTCGGGGGTGGCCGCCGGTGAGGCGTGCAACGCCGTCAGCGTGCTCGGCGGGGTGCCCGTCGGGGCGCTGCGCATCTCCGACGCCGACCCCCGCCCGCGGCACCGCGGCGTCTCGCACCACTCGCTGACCGCGTTCGGGCGGGTCGCGCTGGGCGGCGTGACGCTGGTGGCGCCGCGGGGGCTCTCCTCCGAGCTCGGCGGGCAGGTCGACGAGGACCTCGCGAGCCAGCCGGAGCGCAACACCGTCGTCTGGGTGGACACCGACGGGCTGGAGACGGCGCTGGGGCTCTCGCCGGTGCCGCTGAGCACGATGGGCCGCGGCTACCCCGAGGAGCGCGCCTACTTCCTGGCGGCGGCCGCCGCCGGCCGCTACGCCGCCCTCCAGGTGCCCGTGGACCTCGAGACCGCGCCTGCGGCCGTGGAGACGGGAGGGACCGCCCCCGGCGAGTGAGATCGCGCCGAGTGGGGCCCGGAGGGTCCCGCGCAGGCGCGAAGCAGCGGCTCCACGCAGGCCGGGACGGCACCTGGCCGCGGTGCGGTCCGGAGGACCGCAGATCACATCGACGCGATGAGCTTCTCGACGCGCTCGTCGACGGACTTGAACGGGTCCTTGCACAGCACGGTGCGCTGGGCCTGGTCGTTGAGCTTGAGGTGCACCCAGTCGACGGTGAAGTCGCGCCGCTTCTCCTGCGCCTTGCGGATGAACTCGCCGCGCAGCCGGGCCCGGGTGGTCTGCGGGGGCACGTTCTTGGCCTCGAAGATGCGCGGTTCGTGGGCCACGCGGTCGACCTGGCCGTTGCGCTCGAGCAGGTAGTACAACCCGCGGGTGCGGCTGATGTCGTGGTAGGCGAGGTCCATCTGGGCGATGCGCGGGGAGGACAGCGGCAGGTCGCGCTTGGCCCGGTAGCGCTCGAGCAGGTTGTACTTGATGGCCCAGTCGATCTCGCGGTCGATCAGGCTCAGGTCCTCGCTGTCGACGGCCTTGAGCACCCGCCCCCACAACTCGAGCATCTGGCGGTGCACGGGGGTGGCGCCCTCGCGGTCGGCGAACTCGGTGGCCCGGCTGTGGTACTCCGACTGGATCTCCAGCGCCGACATCTCGCGTCCGCCGGCCAGCCGCACCTTGCGCCGTCCGGTCATGTCGTGGCTGATCTCGCGGATCGCCCGGATCGGGTTCTCCAGCGTCATGTCCCGGATCGGGGTGCCCGCCTCGATCATGCGCAGCACGAGGTCGGTCATGGTGACCTTGAGCAGCGTCGTCGTCTCGCTCATGTTCGAGTCTCCGACGATCACGTGCAGGCGGCGGTAGCGCTCGGCGTCGGCGTGCGGCTCGTCACGGGTGTTGATGATCGGCCGGGACCGGGTGGTGGCGCTGGAGACGCCCTCCCAGATGTGCTCGGCGCGCTGGCTGACGCAGTACAGGGCCCCGCGCGGGGTCTGCAGCACCTTGCCGGCGCCGACGACGATCTGCCGGCTGACCAGGAACGGGATCAGGACGTCGGCGAGCCGGCCGAACTCGCCGTGCCGGCCGACGAGGTAGTTCTCGTGGCAGCCGTAGCTGTTGCCGGCGGAGTCGGTGTTGTTCTTGAACAGGTAGATGTCGCCGGTGACGCCCTCCTCGGCCAGGCGCTGCTCGGCGTCGACCAGCAGCCCTTCGAGGATGCGCTCGCCGGCCTTGTCGTGGACGACGAGCTCGCCGAGGTCGTCGCACTCCGCTGTGGCGTACTCGGGGTGGCTGCCGACGTCGAGGTAGAGCCGCGAGCCGTTGCGCAGGAACACGTTGGAGCTGCGGCCCCACGACACGACCCGGCGGAACAGGTAGCGGGCGACCTCGTCCGGCGAGAGCCGCCGCTGCCCCTTGAAGGTGCACGTGACGCCGTACTCGGTCTCGATGCCGAAGATCCGTCGTTCCACGGTTCGAGACTAGGCGCCGGGAGCGACAGCGGCCCGCCGCCGGACCGCGGGAGCGCTACCGCTTCGCGTCGAGCCGCTGCAGGAGCCCGTCGAAGGCGCGCTCGATCTCGTCGTGCCCGTTCTGCGACGCCCGCTGCTTGCCGTGGATCAGCGCCGCCCGGTTGACCTTCGAGAAGTCGCCGTACGGGAAGTGGTAGCGCTTCTTGGTCTGCTCCCCGGCGTCCGGGTCGACGGCGAGGTGCCAGGCGGCGTAGCCCTCCCAGCCGTGCGCGTCGATCTCGGCGTTGCCGTCGTCGGCCGACGGTGCGGCGTCGGACCACTCGGTCCGGTCGTCGAACGCGCCGTCGTCGATCAGCTTCTTCGCCCGGGTGACCGCGTCGTCGTTGAGCTCGTAGTCCGGCATGCCCGCTCCCCTACCCGTCACCGACGGCGTTCACCGATCGCTCTGCGGGTGCCCGTCGCCGGTGTCGGGCGTGCCACCGGCGGTGTCGGGCGCCGCCGGATCACCCAGACCGGCGGGCGTGCCCGGCGCGGGGTGGCTGGGCACGTGCCCGGGCGGGGGTGCCTCCGTCTCGCCGGTCTGGCCGTCGCCGAGCAGGGTGTGCAGCGCGGCGCCGACGACGCGGCGGAACGCCCGCTTGGGCCGCCGGCGGTCGAGGACGGCGACCTCCAGCTGCTGGGCGGTCAGCCGCGTGGGGCCGCCGTCACCGGCCCCGGCGGTGGCCGGGCTGACCGCCGAGAGCGCGTCGACGCCGACCCGGAGCGCGTCGGCCAGGCCCATGCCGCGGTGGAAGTTCTCGCGCAGGTGGGTGGTGACGGTGTCGGCCTGCCCGCCCATCACCACGAAGTCGGGCTCGTCGACGACCGAGCCGTCGAAGGTGAGCCGGTACAGCTGGTCGCGCTCGGGGCTCTCGCCCACCTCGGCGACGCAGAGCTCGACCTCGTAGGGCTTCATCTGCTCGGTGAAGATCGCCCCGAGGGTCTGGGCGTAAGCGTTGGCGATGACCCGGCCGGTGACGTCGCGCCGGTTGTAGGAGTAGCCGCGCACGTCCGCGAGGCGGACGCCGGCGACCCGCAGGCTCTCGAACTCGCTGTAGCGGCCCACGGCGGCGAAGCCGATGCGGTCGTAGATCTCGCCGACCTTGTGCAGCGTGGAGCTGGGGTTCTCGGCGATGAACAGGACCCCGTCGGCGTAGGTGACGACGGCGACGCTGCGGCCGCGGGAGATGCCCTTGCGGGCGTACTCCGAGCGGTCGCGCATGACCTGCTCGGCTGAGGCGTAGTACGGCATGGTCATGGCTCAGGCCTCCCCGGCGGAGTTCTGGCGCTCGGCGGCGGCGCGCTCGGCGACGATGGCGTCCGCGACGGCGGCGACCTCGGCGTCGGTCAGCCGGACGGTGCCCTCGGCGTCCACCCGGTAGACGATCGGGTAGAGCCGCCGCACCGGGTCGGGGCCGCCGGTGGCGGAGTCGTCGTCGGCGGCGTCGTAGAGGGCCTCGACCACGGTGCGGGTCGCTTCTGCGGCGTCCAGGCCGCGGCGCCAGGTCTTCTTGAGGCTGTTGCGGGCGAACAGCGAGCCGGAGCCCACGGCGGAGTAGCCACGCTCCTCGTAGTTCCCGCCGGTGACGTCGTAGCTGAAGATGCGGCCCGGGAGCTCGCCGGGCGCGGCGTCGAGGTCGAAGCCCGCGAACAGCGGGACGACGGCCAGGCCCTGCAGCGCCGCGCCGAGGTTGCCGCGGATCATCTGGGCGAGCCGGTTGGCCTTGCCGTCGAGGCTGAGGGTGAGGCCCTCGATCTTCTCGTAGTGCTCGAGCTCGACCTGGTAGAGCTTGACCATCTCGATGGCGATGCCCGCGGCCCCGGCGATGCCGATGACGCTGTAGGAGTCGGCCGGGTAGACCTTCTCGATGTCGCGGCTGGAGATCAGGTTGCCCATGGTGGCGCGCCGGTCGCCGCCCATGAGGACGCCGCCCTCGTAGGTGGCCGCCACGATCGTGGTGCCGTGCGGTGCGACGTCACCCACGGGCAGCTGCGGGACCGGGCGCCGGCCGGGCAGCAGGTCGGGCGCGGACGCGGCCAGGAAGTCGGTGAACGAGGAACCCACCCGGTCCAGGTAGGCGGGCGGGAACCCGCTCCGGCCAGCTGACGACTCGTTCACCCATCCGCCTCTCCCGCCTGCTCCCGCCGGCGTGCACCGCAGCCTGCCGGGTACCGCTCCGTGCTGCTCGGACGCGGTCCCGGACGTCGTCAGCGACCCTACCGGCGGCCGCTGACGTCGGCTCGGCCGTCCGGGTCCTCCGTGATGGCTTCCTGGAGGAGAGCCATCGCCTGCTGCTGCTCGTGGTGCTCGACGTGGAAGGCGGCCATGTGGAGGAGCACTGGGTCGTCGCGGAACTGACCGAGGCCGCCGTTGCAGGTGAAGCACAGCAGCGCGCGAACGGCGCCGGTCGCGTGGTCGTGCTCGACGTGCGTCGGCGACGCGGTGCGGCAGATGGCGCACACCCCGCCCTGCGACTCGAGCATGAGGTCAGCCTCGGGGGCAGTGGTCCCGTGCCGACGGGACAAGTGATGAGTGCGAGATCCACCGACCTTCGCCCGTGACGCCCTGCCCCGCTGGTTGTGGCAGGGCGGGCAGTAGGTCGCGTAACCACTCGAGCTCGCTCGGGACCACCACCAGGCCGTCCGGTGCGCGTCGGTTGACGCGCGGCTTCACCCGCCGCGCGTCCCGGCTGCGCGCGGGCCGATCGGCGAGATGCTCCGGCAGTAGAACGCGAGGCGGTCGCGAGAATGCTTGTTCGCTGTGGATGCGCTGGCCGGACGATGCCGGCCGCAATCGCGACAGAACCTCGTGTCCATCAGCAGCAGTTACGGAACGAGGTCGATCACTGGCCGCCCTTTTGGACGTAAGCACGCACGAATTCTTCGCTGTTCTCCTCGAGCACGTCGTCGATCTCGTCCAGGAGCGAGTCGACGTCCTCGGACATCTTCTCGTGGCGCTCGGCGACGTCGGAGTCGACCGAGGCCTCGATCTCTTCGTTCTCCTCGCGCGACCGCGTCGCCTTCTGCTGCCCGCCGGTGTCCCTGGTGGCCATGCTGCCCTCCGGTCCTTCTCGTGGCTGGTGCTGATCGAGAAGCTACCCGCAGCAGCCGACATCCGGCGGCCACCGGCCGGGCGCGGTGGACGCCGAGGTGCCCGTGGACGGCCGGTCAGGGGCCGGTGATCGTGTCCACCAGCTCCTGCGCGGTCGCCGAGGCCTCGAACAGGGCCCCCACGTGCTCCCGTGTGCCGCGCAGCGGCTCCATCGTCGGGATGCGCACCAGGTTCTCCCGCCCCAGGTCGAAGACCACCGAGTCCCACGAGGCCGCGGCGATCTGCGCGGGGAAGCGGCGCAGGCACTCGCCGCGGAAGAACGCCCGGGTGTCCGACGGCGGCGCGAGCACGGCCCGGGCCACCTCCTCGTCGGTGAGCAGGCGCTGCATCGCCCCGCGCGCGACCAGCCGGTTGTACAGCCCCTTGTCCGGCCGGACGTCGGAGTACTGCAGGTCCACCATCTGCAGCCGCGAGTCGGTCCACTCGAGGCCGTCGCGCGACCGGTAGCCCTCCAGCAGGCGCAGCTTGGCCGGCCAGTCCAGCTGGTCGGCCAGGCGCATCGGGTCGGCCTCGAGGTCGTCGAGCACCGCGGCCCAGCGACGCAGCACGTCGTCGGTCTGCTCGTCGCGCTCCCCGCGGGTCTCGACGAAGCGCTCGGCGCGCTCCAGGTACAGCCGCTGCACCTCGATCGCGGTCAGCCGCCGGCCGTCGCGCAGCCGCAGCTTGTGGGTGAGCGAGGGGTCGTGGCTCACCGCCTGCAGCTCGGCCACCGGCTCCTCGACGGCGAGGTCCGGCGGGAGCGCCCGCCCCTCGATCATGGCCAGCACGAGCGACGTCGTCCCGACCTTCAGGTAGGTCGAGAGCTCCGCGAGGTTCGCGTCACCGATGATCACGTGCAGCCGGCGGTACTCGTCGGGGTTGGCGTGCGGCTCGTCGCGGGTGTTGATGATCGGGCGCTTCAGCGTCGTCTCCAGGCCGACCTCGACCTCGAAGAAGTCGGCGCGCTGCGAGAGCTGGAAGCCCGGCGTCCGGCTCTCCACCCCGATGCCGACCTTGCCCGACCCGGCGAACACCTGGCGGGTCACGAAGAACGGCACCAGCCCGCGGATGATGTCGATGAACGGGGTCCGCCGGTCCATCAGGTAGTTCTCGTGGGCGCCGTAGGAGGCGCCCTTGCCGTCGGTGTTGTTCTTGTACAGCTGGATGGGCTGCGTGCCGGGGACCTGCGCGGCCCGCCGGGCGGCCTCGGCCATCACCCGCTCCCCCGCCTTGTCCCACAGCACGATGTCGCGCGGGGTGGTGACCTCCGGCGTCGAGTACTCCGGGTGCGCGTGGTCCACGTACAGCCTGGCGCCGTTGGTCAGGATGACGTTGGCCATCCCGGTGTCCTCGTCGAGGTCGTTGTGGTCCAGCGCCTGCGCCGGGGTCAGGTCGAAGCCGCGGGCGTCGCGCAGCGGCGACTCCTCCTCGAAGTCCCACCGGGGCCGGCGCGGCGTGGGCGCCTCGGCCACCGCCCAGGCGTTCACCACCAGGCTGGACAGCGTCGTCGGGTTGGCGCCCGGCTGCCGCGGCACCGAGATGCCGTACTCGACCTCGGTGCCCATGACCCGCCGCACGCTCATGGCCCAACCCTAGGCCGCGGCCGCCCACCCCCCGGGTGCCGCACCGGTGCCCTGGCACATGCCGGAACGGTTCCGTAGCCTCGGTCGTGCCCCGGCCGCACCGAGCGGTCATCGGGGTCCTGCGCGGATCACGGCCGTCGAGCCGGTCCGCCGCAGGCTCAGGACGCGCCGCGCGCCCTCTCCGCCCAGCGGCCGCGCCTCCTCCGTCGATCCGGCTCCGTGGGTGGAGCGCGCCGTGCCCTCCGTTGGCCCGGCCGTCCGGGCGCCCGCCGTTCTGAGAGGACCATGACCGAGCGCAGCACCACCCGCACGTCCACCCGCACCATCCGCCGCACTGCCGCCGGCGTCGCCGTCGCCGGGGCCGCGCTGGTCGCCCCGTTCCTCGGCGCCGGCACGGCCGCGGCCGCTGACGGCGCCACGTGGGACCGCCTCGCGGACTGCGAGAGCAGCGGCAACTGGGCGATCAACACCGGCAACGGCTACTACGGCGGCCTGCAGTTCTACCAGCCCACCTGGGAGGCGTTCGGCGGCCTGGAGTACGCCTCGCGCGCCGACCTGGCGACCCGCGAGCAGCAGATCGCGGTCGCCGAGAAGACCCTCGCCGCGCAAGGCTGGGGCGCCTGGCCGGCATGCTCGGCGAAGCTCGGGCTCACCGAGGCCGACAAGGCAGGTAGTGCCGCGGCACCGGCACCGGCCCCGGCACCGGCCCCGGCCCCGGCACCGGCCCCGGCACCCGCTCCCGCGCCGGCCGACGCCGGGCAGCAGTACACCGTCCAGGCCGGGGACACCCTGTCGCGGATCGCCGCATCGACCGGCCTGGACTGGACCGCCGTCTACGACGCCAACCGCGACGTCATCGGCGCCGACCCCGGCCTCATCCACCCCGGCCAGGTGCTCCGCCTGGGCTGAGGCCCGTCGCCGTCCTGGCTCAGCACCAGGGGTCCTGGCTCACCACCGATCGTGAGCCAGGACCCCTGATGATCAGGTCACCTGATCATCAGCGAGCCGCCGGCTCGGGGCGGCCGCGGACAGACGGGCGGCCCGGCCACCGCGCAGGTGGCCGGGCCTCCGGGGCGTCGTGGCTAGAGGTACTGGCCGGTGTTGGTGGCCGTGTCGATGGCGCGGCCGGCCTCGTTGCCCTTCCCGCTGATCAGCGTGCGGATGTAGACGATCCGCTCGCCCTTCTTGCCCGAGATCCGGGCCCAGTCGTCCGGGTTGGTCGTGTTGGGCAGGTCCTCGTTCTCCTTGAACTCGTCGAGGCACGCCTGCATGAGGTGGCCGACGCGCAGCCCGCCGGTGCCCGTCTCCAGCCGCTCCTTGATCGCCATCTTCTTCGCGCGGTCGACGATGTTCTGCAGCATGGCGCCGGAGTTGAAGTCCTTGAAGTAGAGGACCTCCTTGTCACCGTTGGCGTAGGTGACCTCGAGGAAGCGGTTCTCCTCGCTCTCGGTGTACATCCGCTCGACGGTGCTCTGGATCATCCCGGCGATCGTCGACTCCCGGTTGCCGCCGTGCTCGGCCAGGTCGTCGGCGTGCAGCGGCAGGTCGGGCACCAGGTACTTGCTGAAGATGTCGCGGGCGGCCTCGGCGTCGGGCCGCTCGATCTTGATCTTCACGTCGAGCCGGCCGGGGCGCAGGATCGCCGGGTCGATCATGTCCTCCCGGTTGGAGGCGCCGATGACGATGACGTTCTCCAACCCCTCGACGCCGTCGATCTCGCTGAGCAGCTGCGGCACGATCGTCGACTCGACGTCGGAGGAGACCCCCGAGCCGCGGGTGCGGAAGATCGAGTCCATCTCGTCGAAGAACACGATGACCGGCGTGCCCTCGCTGGCCTTCTCGCGGGCGCGCTGGAACACCAGGCGGATGTGCCGCTCGGTCTCCCCGACGTACTTGTTCAGGAGCTCGGGGCCCTTGATGTTCAGGAAGTAGGACTTGGCCTGGTTCACGCCCTCGCCGCGCACCGCGGCGACCTTCTTGGCCAGCGAGTTGGCCACCGCCTTGGCGATGAGCGTCTTGCCGCACCCGGGCGGGCCGTAGAGCAGGATCCCCTTCGGCGGGCGCAGCTGGAACTCGCGGAACAGGTCGGCGTGCAGGAACGGCAGCTCGACGGCGTCGCGGATCTGCTCGATCTGCCGGGAGAGGCCGCCGATGTCCGCGTAGTCGATGTCGGGGACCTCCTCGAGGACGAGCTCCTCGACCTCGCTCTTGGGGATCCGCTCGTAGGCGTAGCCCGACCGGCTCTCCAGCAGCAGGGAGTCGCCGACGCGCAGCGGCTGCCCCGTGAGCGAGTCGGCGAGGTAGACGACGCGCTCCTCGTCGGTGTGCCCGATGACCAGCGCGCGCGGCGTGACGCCGTCGACCGGCTCGAGCAGCTCCTTGAGCATGACGACGTCGCCCTGGCGCTCGAAGTCGCGCGCCTCGACCACGTTCATCGCCTCGTTGAGCATGACCTCCTGCCCGGCGCGCAGGCCCTCCACCTCGACGTTGGGCGAGACGGAGACCCGCAGCTTGCGGCCGCCGGTGAAGACGTCGACCGTGCCGTCCTCGTAGGAGGTGAGGAAGACGCCGTAGCCCGACGGGGGCTGGCCCAGCCGGTCGACCTCCTCCTTCAGCGTGACCAGCTGCTCGCGGGCGTCCCGCAGCGTGCCGGCCAGCTTGTCGTTGCGCTCGGAGAGGAAGGCCGCCCGGCCCTCCGCCTCGGCGATCCGCTCCTCCAGCGCGCGCACCTGGCGCGGGCTGTCGGCCACCTTGCGGCGGAGCAGGCCGACCTCCTCCTCGAGGTAGGAGATCTGGCTGAGCAGCGAGGCGACGTCACGCTCACGCCGCGCCTTCAGCTCGTCAGGACCCAGGCCCATCACGCACCTCCGCACTGTCGGGGGAGCCAGGACGCAAATCTATACACGCGGGCGGACAGTTCGCCGTGGGCTCGCGGAGGTCGCGACCGCCTGCTAACGGCACTTGCGGGACGCCGCCACGGGTGCCGCGCGAGGGGTCGGTGCCCGCGCCGGTGCGCCGGCGGACGGCACGTCCCCTCAGTCGACCAGGTCGAGCGCCGCGCCGACCAGCGAGTCGACGTCCAGACCGTGGTACCGGTACACGCTGTCCAGGTCACCGCTCTGCCCGAAGCGGGTCACGCCCAGGTGCGCGGCCGGTGCGCCCCGGACGCCGGCGAGGAACGCCAGCGTGTGCGGGTGCCCGTCGAGGACGGTGACCAGCGGGGTGGCGCGGTCGGCCGGGAAGACGCTGTCGAGCACCCACGGCGACGCCTCGTCGAGCCCCCGCCGGGCCTGCGCGGCCCGGAACAGCAGCCCCGGGCTGGTCAGGACGACGACGTCGGCCGGGAAGCCCAGCCCGTCGAGCCGCTCGGCGGCCGCCAGCGCCTCCGGGACGACCGCGCCCATCGCGGCCAGCGTGACCGCCGGGCGGGGCACCCGTCGCAGCGGGTAGGCGCCGGCGACCACCTGGCGACGTCGCCGCTCGCGGGCGGCCGGGTCGGCCGGGACGGCGGCGAGCGCCTGGTCGACCGGGCGGGTGGAGAGCCGCACGTAGGCCGACTGCCCGCCCGGCCGGCCCATCCGGCCGAGCGCCGCGAGCAGGCACCACTCCGTGTCGAGGGCGAACGCGGGCTCGTAGGACAGGCAGCCGGGCTGCTCCAGGCCGATCGACGGGGTCGTGATCGACTGGTGGGCGCCGCCCTCGGGCGCCAGCGTCACCCCGGACGGGGTGCCGACCAGCAGCGACTGGCCGCCGGCGTAGATGGTGAACGACCACGGCTCCAGCGCCCGCTCGACGAACGGGTCGTAGAGGACGCCGATCGGCAGCAGCGGCTGCCCCCACCGCGACCAGGTCGCCCCGAGCTCGCCGATGGCGCCGACGAGGTTGGTCTCGGCGATGCCGAGCTCCACGTGCTGGCCCGAGGGCCGTTCGCGCCAGTGCAGGATCGTCTCGGCGTCGTCGGCGAACCAGTCGCGGCGGTCCTCGTGGGACCAGACGCCGACCTTGTTGACCCAGCCGCCGAGGTTGGTCGAGCTGGACACGTCGGGGCTGACGGTGACCACCCGCCGGCCCACCTCCGGCGCGGCCCGGTTGAGGTCGAGCAGCGTGCGCCCCAGCGCCGCCTGCGTCGTCGCCGTCCCCGAGGGGGTGCGGCCCAGGTCGACGGGGACGGCCGGTGCGCCGCCGTCGTCGACCGGGGGGCGGGCCAGGCGCGCGGCGGCGCCGGCGAGCAGCGTGGCCGGAGCGCTGCCGGGCGGGAAGCCGGCCCACGGCTCGGCCGGGTCGACGCCGACGCGAGCGGCGAGCTCGTGCAGCTGGGCCTCGGTGAGCAGCGCGGAGTGGTTCTGCGGGTGGCCCTCGGTGGCCAGGCCGTAGCCCTTGAGCGTGTAGGCGATGACGACGGTGGGGCGGGTGTCGTCGATCTGCGCGAAGGCCGCCCGCAGCGCGGTCAGGTCGTGGCCGCCGAGGTTGCGCACCGCGGCGAGCAGGTCGGCGTCGGGGACGTCGGCGACCAGCCCGGAGACCGCGGCCGCCCCCGGCCCCTCCCCCGGCAGCTCGCGGCGGACCTCGTCGGCGGTGCGGCGCAGCAGCCGCTGGTACTCGGCGTTGCTCATGCCGTCGATCCGGTCGCGCAGCTCCGCGCCGCCGGGCCGGGTGAACAGCTCCTCGAGCAGCCGCCCGTACTTGACGGTGAGCACCTGCCAGCCGGCCGCCGTGAACATGCCCTGCAGCCGGGTGGCGCCCATGGTGGGGACGACCCGGTCCAGCGACTGCCGGTTGAGGTCGACGACCCAGTTCACCTCGCCGAGCTCGGCGACCATCGGGTCGAGCACGGCCTCCCAGACGGCGCCCTCGTCGAGCTCGGCGTCGCCGACCAGCGACCACTGGCGCCCGGTGCCGCCCGCGCCGAACTGCGTGTTGACGTAGCGGCGGGCCAGCGCCCCCCAGATCGGCGCGGTGGCCCCGATGCCGACCGAGCCGGTCGAGTAGTCGGCCGGGACGGGGTCCTTCAGCCGGGACGGGTAGGACTGCAGGCCGCCGAACTCGCGCAGCGTGGTCAGCCACGAGGCGTCGAGCTGCCCGAGCAGGAACTCCAGGGCGTGCAGCACCGGGCTGGCGTGCGGCTTGACCGAGACGCGGTCCTCGGCGGTCAGCTGCTCCAGCCACAGCGCCGTCATGATCGTGACCATCGAGGCGCTGGACGCCTGGTGACCGCCGACCTTGAGGCCCGAGGGGTTGGGCCGGACGCGGTTGGCGTGGTCGACGATCGCCGTCGCCAGCCACAGCACCCGCTGCTCGATCTCCCGCAGGGCGGCGTCGTCCGGGGCGTCGGGGCGCGCGGCGCCGGGCGCGGGGTCGGTCACGGCTGGTCTCCTCCCGGGCGGGTCAGTGCTTCTGCGCGCGGCGCTGCCGCACCGGGGCGACCGTGCCCTCGGCCAGGCGGCGCGCCGTGACGAGGAACGCGGTGTGGGCGACCATGCGGTGCTCGGGGCGGACGGCCAGGCCGACGGCGTGCCACGGCCGCAGCAGGCTCTCCCAGGCGTAGGGCTCGGTCCACACCCCCTGCGCGCGCAGCGCCTCCACGTAGGTGGACAGCTGGGTCACCGTCGCCACGTAGCCGACCAGCACGCCGCCCGGGCGCAGCGCCGCGGCGACCGTGGGCAGCACCGCCCAGGGCTCCAGCATGTCGAGCACGACGCGGTCGACGACCTCCTCGGCCGGGTGGTCGGCCAGGTCGCCCTGCCGCAGGCTCCAGTTGGCCGGCACCTCCCCGAAGAAGGCGCCGACGTTGGCCCGCGCCACGTCGAGGAAGTCCTCGCGCCGCTCGTAGCTGGTGAGCGAGCCCTCGGAGCCGACGGCGCGCAGCAGCGAGCAGCTCAGGGCGCCCGACCCGGCGCCGGCCTCCAGCACCCGCATCCCCGGCCCGACGTCGCCGAAGCCGACGATCTGGGCGGCGTCCTTCGGGTAGATGACCTGGGCGCCCCGGGGCATGGAGAGCACGTAGTCGGCCAGCAGCGGCCGCAGCGCCAGGTAGCCGGTGTTGGCCGTCGAGTGGACCACCGATCCCTCCGGCGCCCCGATGAGGTCGTCGTGCTCGATCGCGCCGCGGTGGGTGTGGAACTGCTTCCCGGGCGTCAGGACGATCGTGTGCAACCGGCCCTTGGGGTCGGTCAGCTGCACCCGGTCGCCGGCCGCGAACGCGCCCTCGACGGGCTCGGCCCGCTGCGCGGGGACCTCCCCGGGCGCGTCCTCCGGCGCGGTCGGCGCCTCGTCGACGACGTCGGTCCCGGGCTCCTGCTCACTGGTCACGGGCGGTCAGCCTACGGACGGCGTCCCCCGACCCCGGACGCCGATGCGGCGCGGGCGCTCCGAACTGTCGGAGGGGCCACCTAGCCTCGGGACCATGACGGCGATGGTGCAGACCGACCCGACGACCGACGGCTCCGCGGCAGCGGTCGCGCCGGCCGAGGAGGCCGCCCCGCGCCGCCCCTCCCTCTCCCCCAGCCGCGCGGCGGACTTCAAGACCTGCCCGTTGCTGTACCGCTACCGCACCATCGACCGCCTGCCCGAGCGCAAGAGCCTCGCGGCCGTCCGCGGCACGCTCGTCCACTCGGTGCTGGAGCGCCTCTACGACCTGCCCCCGGCGCAGCGCACCCCCGAGAGCGCCCTGGAGCTGGTGGAGCCGGCCTGGGCCGAACTGCGGGACGAGCCGGGCATCGCCGAGCTCTTCGAGACCGGGCAGGAGGACGGCGCCGAGAGCGACGCCAACGCCCCGGAGTCCGTGGCGGCCTGGCTGGCCTCGGCCGGGAAGCTGGTCGAGAAGTACTTCGCGCTGGAGGACCCGCGCCGCATCCAGCCGGCCGGCCGCGAGGAGCTCGTCGAGGTCACCCTGCCCGACGGGCTGCTGCTGCGCGGCTACGTCGACCGGCTGGACGTCGCCCCGAACGGTGCGCTGCGGGTGGTCGACTACAAGACCGGCTCCATGCCGCGCGAGGCGTTCGAGTCCAAGGCGCTGTTCCAGATGAAGTTCTACGCGCTGGTGCTGTGGCGCACCCGCGGGGTCGTCGCCGCGCAGTTGAAGCTGCTCTACCTCGGCGACGGCGACGCGCTGACCTACGCGCCGGAGGAGGCGGAGCTGGTCCGCTTCGAGCGGACCCTCCTGGCCATCTGGTCGGCCATCGAGCGGGCGGTGGCCACCGGCGAGTTCCGGCCGAACAAGAGCCGGCTGTGCGGCTGGTGCGACCACCAGGCGCTGTGCCCGGAGTTCGGTGGCACTCCCCCGCCGTTCCCGGCCGACGCCGCTGCGGCGGCCGGCTGGCGGACGACGCTGCCGGTCACCCCGGTGTGACTCCGGCCGGCCGGTCCGGGCTGCGGCCCGCGGGGCGCGTCAGCGCTCGGCGAGCTCGACCGGCGCCGCCGCCAGCACCTCCGCCAGCTCGTCCACGCCGATACCGGTCAGCGTCTCCACCAGCGTGAGCCCGGGCGCGGGCGGCACCGGCTGCATCGCCGGCACCCCGAGCACCGCCATCCCGGCGGCCAGCCCGGCGGTGACGCCGACCAGCGAGTCCTCGACCACCACGCAGGCGGACGGCACCACGTCCAGCGCGGCGGCCGCCTGGAGGTAGGGCGCCGGGTCGGGCTTGCGGGCGGGGACCTCGTCGCCGCACACGGTGACGTCGAAGGGGCTGCCGCCCAGGTCGGCCGCGATGCGGCCCAGCACGATGTCGGCGAGCCGGCGCGGCGTCGTCGTCACCAGGGCGGCGCGCAGCCCCGCGGCCCGGACCGCCGCCACCAGGTCCCGGGCTCCCGGCTGCCAGGTGATCCCGGCGCCCATGAGCTCGGCTACCCGCTCCTCCACCCACCGGGCGTCGGCCTGCAGCTGCTCCTCGGTGCGGAGGAGTCCCAGGTCGGCGTGCAGCACCTGCATCGAGCGGCGCATGCTCGTCCCGACCGTCCGTGCGCGCGCCTCGGGCGACATGCGGCCGCCCAGCGATGCGGCGAGCTCGAACATCGCCTCGCCCCAGTACTCCTCGGTCTGCACCAGGGTGCCGTCCATGTCGAACAGGACGGCGGCGAGCTCGTTCGGCATCAGGCTGCGACGTTCCTTCGCGGTGGGCCCCGGGTGCGCGAGGCGCACGGCGGGGACGGGTGGACGAGGCCTCGACCGTCCCCGGCAGGCGTCCACGCGGTGGGTGTTCCGCGGGTGCCAGTCTCCCAGCCCGCCGGACCGGGACGGACGGTGCCCCGCAGCCGACCCCCTCGTCGGGGGCAGACCGGCCGGGATCGCTCCAGCAGCTCCGGGCGGGCACCGATGGGGACCGGGTGAGCGCAGTGCCGGCCGAGCCGTTCCCGCGGGACGTCACCTCGCCGCGGGTGATGGCCCGGACGCTGGCGCTCTTCTACGTCGCCGGCGGGAGCACGGCCGTGCTGGCCGCGGGCGGCGGGAGCGACCACCCCGGGAGCCGCTGGCTGGTCGCCGGGATCGGCCTGCTCGCCGTGGTGGTGGGCGCTGGGATCTTCCGCTGGGACGTCGTGCCCCCGCGGGTGGTCCTCGGCGGGCTGGTGACGGCGGGCAGCTGCCTCATCGGCACCGTCGTCGTCCTCTCGCCCGATGCCGCCACCGCTGTCATCTGCGCGTCGATCAGCGCGTTCGTCGGCGTCATCGCCTGCTTCTTCGCCGACCGCCGGGTGGCCGTGGCGCACGTCTCGACCGTCGTCGGCGTCACCACGGGTGCGCTGCTGCTCCGCGGTGACGCGTCGGCCGTGACCGCCGCGGCCCTGGCGGTCGTCGTGAGCACCCTGGCCTGCGTCACCCGGGCGCTGGTCCTGCGCGCCTCCGATGCGGGCAGCGACTCCCTCACGGGGCTGGCCAACCGGCGGGCCTTCGACGAGGCGCTCGGTGAGCACACCCGCCGCCCCGACGTCGCGCTGTCCGCGGCGCTGCTCGACCTCGACCACTTCAAGCAGATCAACGACACCGACGGGCACGAGGCCGGCGACCACCTGCTGCGCCGGGTCGCCGGGAGCTGGTGGCCGGCGCTGCCCGCCGGAGCCCTGCTGGCCCGCCACGGCGGCGACGAGTTCGCCCTCCTGCTCCCCGGCCTGGACGGCACCGCGGCGCTCGCGCTGGTCCGGCACCTGTGCGCGCTCGTGCCCGAGGTCGGCGTCTCCGCCGGCGTCGCCGAGCGCAGCCCCGGCGACACCGCCGCCCAGCTCATGCGCCGCGCCGACCTGGCGCTCTACCGGGTGAAGGCCGGCGGCCGCGGCGCGGCGGCGCTGCACAGCGACGACTCCCCCGAGGCCGCCGCGTCCCGGTGACCGCCGGCCGGCCCGGCGGAGCTGATCAGGCGGCTCGGGTCCCCACGAGGGTGGCGAAGGCGATCACGTTGTCCTCGTAGCTGCGGGCGGAGGAGTCGAAGTCCCCGCCGCAGGTGATCAGCCGCAACTGCGCGTCGAGGGTGTCGCCGTAGACCTCGAGGGTCGGGAAGTCGTCCTTCGCGTGGCGCTCCACCCGGTCGACGGCGAAGACGGCGACCGTGCCGTCGGCGCGGGCCACCTCGATCTCGTCGCCGGGCTGCAGGGCACCCAGGTCGAAGAAGACGCCCGGCCCGTGCTCGGCGGAGTCCACGTGGCCGAGCAGCACCGCCGGGCCCACCGCGCCGGGAGCCGGTCCGCGCTCGTACCAGCCGGCCCGGTCGTCGGGGCCGAGCGGCGGGACCTCGACGGCGCCGTCGTCGTCCAGGCCGAGCCGCAGCAGGTCGCTGGTCACGTCGATGGCGGGGACGCGCACCGAGACCGGCTCGGCCACGCTGTCCGCCGGCGGTCCGGCGGCCGGCGCCTGCGGGCCGGCCGGTGCGGAGGCCGACGAGGGTGCGGCCGGTGCGGGACCCCCGGCCACCGCCGGCTGGGGTGCCTGCCGTTGCCCGGTCACGGCCACGACCACGGCCACGACGGCGACGAGGGCCAGGCCGGCGGCGAGCGCGACCCACCGGCGGGGGCTGGGTCGGCGGGTGTCCTGCTCGGTCACGGGAGGTCCTTCCGGGGGTGCTGATGGGCGGGGTGCGGGCCGCGCCGGGGCGTGCTGCCCCCGCGCGGCCCGCAGCCGGGTCAGGCCTGGCCGGCCTGACGACGGCGGTAGGCGACGGTGCCCGCGGCGACGGCACCGGCCGCGGCCAGGGCCCCCACGCCGATGGCCGCCTGGTTCTCGGTGCCGGCCGTGCCGCCGGCGCCGGTCTCGGCACCGCCCGCCGGAGCGGCACCCGTCTGGGCGGCCTCGAACGCACCGCACGCGGCCGGGGCGGTGGCCTCCATGGGCAGCGCCGGGTCCAGATCGCTCATGACGTCGCCGTCGTAGGCGCCCGAACCGTCGGCGTCCACGCCGTGGAGCACGAGGACGGCGGTGCCGTCCTCGAACGCCTGGTGGACGTCGTCGGTGACCTCGAACGTCCGCTCGTAGCTGATCGAGCCACCCTCGGCGGTCGGGAACCTGTCGATGGCCAGACCGCTGTCCGGACCGGTGTCACCGGTCGTGGTCAGCGACGACCCGATCGCCCCGTAGTAGGGGGCGCCCTCGGTGACGCTGACGAAGCCGTCCCCGTTCTCGTCGTCGGCGTCGGTCGGGCACGCGCCCTGGGCGCCGATGTGGACGTGCTGGGCGTGCGGCGAACCGGCGAGCAGCCCCGTGGCCTCGATCATGACGGTCGCGGTGCTGCCGTCCAGCGTCACCATGCCGGTGCCCGTGACACCGGACGCGTTCAGCGCGGCGAGGTCGGCCTGGTAGCTGTGCGTGCCCTCGTGCGCCGAGGCGGTGGAGACGGCCAGCAAGGGGAAGGCCGCGGCGGCCAGGGCGACGGTCGGGAGTGCGAGTGCCTTGCGCAAGGTGTGCTCCTCGTGGTCGGAGAGAGGCGGCGGCCGGCGACCGTCCACCCTCGTGCCGGCCGGTGCGCTCTGCACCGGCCGTGGTCCCGTTCCGGGGACCTGGGCAGCAGCGCCGGTCTCCCGGCGGCTCGCTGCACGACCTGCATTCGGAGGCCGGCCGCGGATCGGTTCACCCCGCTTCTGGGGAGGCCGTGCACCCGCGGGTGGTGGCCGACCGAGACGGGACGGTGCCGGAGGCTGGTCGCGCCCGGGGATCCGGAAACCCGGCTGGGAACGAAGGACGGGCATGACCGCTTCGCGACAGGTCCGCCGGCCGAGGCGGACGGCGCTCCTGCTCACCGTGCTGGCCGGCGTCCTCCTCCTCGGTGCGGCTCCGGCCGCGCTGGCGCACGACGGCCTGGTGGGCACCACCCCGGCGGCCGGGACCACCGTCCCCGCGCCCCCGGCCACGGTCGAGGTGGCGTTCACGGGGGCACCGCTCCCCCTCGGCACCCTCGTGGAGGTGACGGACGCCGCCGGTGCCGTCGTCTCCGCGGGGGACCCGGAGATCCGGGGCACGACGGTCGTCCAGGCGCTCGCCGCCGAGCTGCCGGCCGGTGGTTACCACGTCCGGTGGCGCAGCACCTCCTCCGACGGGCACGCGCTGACGGGCTCCTTCGACTTCGCCGTCGCCGCCCCGAGCACGCCCGCCGCCGAGCCGCCGGCCCCCGCCGCGCCCGCACCCGAGCCCGTCGCGCCCTCGCCCGCGGCTGCGGTCCAGGACGTGGGGCCGGCGTCCTCGGGCGCCCCGGTCGCCGGGATCTGGGTCGCCGTGGGCGCGGTCGCCGTGGTCGGGCTCGGCGTCCTCCTCGTGGGCCGGCAGCGCGGGCGCCGGTGACGGGCACCGTGCCCGTCGTGCCGGTGCGCACGCCGGGTACCCGCGGCCGGTCCCCGCGGGTCGGGTTCGCGCTCCTCGCCGCGGGCCTCATCGCGCTGCTGGCCGGGGCCCTGGTGGCCGCCGGCGGGGCACCGGACGCGGACCCGTCGGCGGGCGCCGGCGCGCTGGTCGAGTGGGGGCAGCCGCTGGTCACCCTCGTCGGGCGGGTGGCCGCGGTGGGCACGGTCGGCTCGTTGCTGCTCGCCGCCGTCCTGCTCCCCGGCCGGGACGGGCTGCCGGCGGAGTCCCTCCGGGCGCTGCGCGCGGCGTCGTCCTGGGCGCTGGTCTGGGCCGCGGCGGCGGCCCTGGGGGCGCTGCTCACCGTGAGCCGGCTGCTCGGGGTCGCCCCCGCCGCACTCACCTGGGCCCCGCTGCGCGTCTTCCTCGAGGACACCGGCGCGGGACGCGCCGCGCTGCTGGTGGTGGCGCTCGCCGGGCTGGTCGGGGTGGCCGCGCGCCGGTGCGCCGGCGTCCCGGCCGCGGTCTCGCTGCTGCTCGTGGCGGGTGCCGCGCTGGTCGTCCCGGTCGCGCTCTCCGGTCACTCCGCCGCGGCGGAGGACCACCTCCTGGCGGTCACGACCCTCGGTGTCCACGTCGTCGCGGCGACCGCGTGGGTGGGCGGGCTGCTGGCCCTCCTCGTCCACGCCCCCCACGGAGCGGCGGCGCGGGTGGCGGCGCCCCGGTTCAGCCGCCTGGCGCTGGTCTGCTTCCTCGCCGTCAGCGCCTCGGGGGCGCTCGCCGCGGGGCTGCTGCTCGGCGGGAGCGCCGGCACGCTGGCGGCACTGGGCACCGGCTACGGCGCCCTGCTGCTGGCCAAGGCCGCCGGGCTGACCGTTCTCGGCGTCCTCGGCGCGCTGCACCGCCGGCACACCCTCCCCCGGCTGCACGCCGGTGACGGCCGGGAGTTCCGCCGGTTCGCGGCCGGCGAGGTCGTGCTGATGCTGGCGACGGTGGCGCTGGCCCTCGCGCTGGCGGCCTCACCGCCGCCGGCGGGCGCCGGGCACGCGGCCGCGTCCACCGCCGCCCCGGCGGCGGGTGCCGACCCGATGGCCGGGCACGACCACGGCGAGCTGTCGGTGGGGGTGCTCGTCGACGACGCGCGCTTCCACGTCGCCGGCCCGGTCGCGCCGGGGGCCCGGGTGAGCGTCCTCAACTCGTCCGCCTCGGAGGTCACGCTCACCGCGGCCGACGGGTCCTTCGACGTCGTCGTCCCCGCCGGGACGCTGACCACCTTCCCGGCCCCCGCCGAACCCGGCGCCCACCCCTTCTCCAGCCGCCACTCCCCCGCGTTCGCCGACGTCCTCCTCGTCCGGTGAGGCGATAGGACGGCCCGGGTCCAGAGGCCCGCCCTGAGCCTGCGAAGGGCGAGGGGACCCGGGTCCCTCAGTCGTCCTCGGTGCGGTAGCCCAGGTTGGGCGAGAGCCACCGCTCGGCCTCGGCGACGGTCCACCCCTTGCGGGCGGCGTAGTCCTCGACCTGGTCGCGGCCGACCCGGCCGAGCACGAAGTACCGGGCCTGCGGGTGGGCGAGGTAGAGGCCGCTCACCGCGGCGCCGGGCCACATGGCCAGGCTCTCGGTGAGCTGGATGCCGGTGGCGGCCTCGACGTCGAGCAGGTCCCAGATGGTCAGCTTCTCGGTGTGCTCCGGGCACGCCGGGTAGCCCGGCGCCGGGCGGATGCCGCGGTACCTCTCCGCGATCAGCGCCTCGTTGTCCAGCGACTCGTCGGTGGCGTAGCCCCAGAACTCCCGGCGGACCCGCTCGTGCAGCCGCTCGGCGAAGGCCTCGGCCAGCCGGTCGGCCAGCGCCTCGAGCATGATCGCGCTGTAGTCGTCGTTGTCCTTCTTGAACGCCGCCACCCGCTCGGCCGAGCCCAGCCCGGCGGTCACCGCGAAGGCCCCGACGTAGTCGCGCAGGCCGGTCTCCTTCGGCGCCACGAAGTCGGCGAGGGACTTGCGCGGCGAGCCGTCGCGGCCCTCGGTCTGCTGGCGCAGCTGGTGCAGCGTCGCCCGGACGGCGGTGCGGGACTCGTCGGCGTAGACCTCGATGTCCTCGCCGCCGACCCGGTTGGCCGGAAACAGCCCGAAGACGCCGCTGGCCCGCAGCCACCGCTCGTCGACGATCCGGTCGAGCATCGCCTGGGCGTCCTGGTGCAGCCGGCGGGCGGCCTCCCCGGTCGCCGGGTTGTGCAGGATGTCGGGGAACCGGCCGCGCATCTCCCACGCGTTGAAGAACGGCTGCCAGTCGATGTACTCCCGCAGCTCGGCCAGCGGGTAGTCGTGGAAGTGCCGCACGAACTGGGTGACCTCCCCCAGCGCGCAGGCCGGACCCTCGCAGACGTCCCTGGCCTGCTGCAGCAGCATCCGCGGCCGCGGCGGGGTGTAACCGCTCCAGTCCACCGGCGTCGCGGCGGCGCGCGCCTGGGCCAGCGGCAGCAGGCTGCGGCTGTCCTGGCGGGCGGCGTGCCGCTCCCGCAGCGCCGCGTAGTCGGCCGCGGTCTCGGCCAGCAGCACCGGCCGCTGCTCGTCCGAGAGCAGCGCGGCGACGACGGGCACCGACCGCGAGGCGTCCTTCACCCAGATCACCGGGCCGTGGTACTTCTGCGCCACCTTCACGGCGGTGTGCGCCCGCGAGGTGGTGGCGCCGCCGATGAGCAGCGGGATCTCGAAGCCCTGCCGCTCCATCTCCGAGGCCAGGCCCACCATCTCGTCCAGCGAGGGGGTGATCAGCCCGGAGAGCCCGATGATGTCGGCGCCCGCCTCCTTGGCGGCGTCCAGGATCCGCTGCCCCGGCACCATGACCCCGAGGTCGACGACGTCGTAGTTGTTGCACTGCAGGACGACGCCGACGATGTTCTTGCCGATGTCGTGGACGTCGCCCTTCACGGTGGCCATGACGACCTTGCCGTTGCTGCGCTGGGCATCGCCGGGCTGCTTCTCCGCCTCGATGAACGGGATGAGGTAGGCGACGGCCTTCTTCATGACCCGGGCGGACTTCACCACCTGCGGCAGGAACATCTTCCCGGCGCCGAAGAGGTCGCCGACGACGTTCATCCCGTCCATCAACGGGCCCTCGATGACCTCGATGGGCCGCCCGCCGCGCGCGGAGATCTCCCGGCGGAGCTCCTCGGTGTCGTCCTCGACGTGGGCGTCGATGCCCTTGACCAGGGCGTGGGTGATCCGCTCGCCCACCGGGAGGGCGCGCCACTCCTCGGTGGCGATCTCCCTGGCCGCGCCGTCGCCGGCGTAGTCGCCGGCGATCTCCAGCAGCCGCTCGGTGGCGTCGGGCCGGCGGGCGAGGACGACGTCCTCGATCCGCTCCCGCAGCTCGGCGGGCACCTCGTCGTACACCTCGAGCGCACCGGCGTTGACGATGCCCATGTCCATGCCGGCGGCGATCGCGTGGAACAGGAAGACGGCGTGGATCGCCTCGCGCACCCGGTTGTTGCCGCGGAAGGAGAACGAGACGTTGGAGACCCCGCCGGAGACCAGCGCGCCGGGCAGGTGCTGCTTGATCCAGCGGGTCGCCTCGATGAAGTCCAGGCCGTAGCGCGCGTGCTCCTCGATCCCCGTGGCGACGGCGAAGACGTTCGGGTCGAAGATGATGTCCTCGGCGGGGAAGCCGACCCGCTCGGTGAGCACGTCGTAGGCCCGCCGGCAGATCTCGATCCGCCGCTCGAGGGTGTCGGCCTGGCCCTGCTCGTCGAAGGCCATGACGACGGCGGCTGCGCCGTACCTGCGGCAGAGCGCCGCCTGCTGGACGAACTCCTCCTCGCCGTTCTTCAGCGAGATCGAGTTGACGATCGCCTTGCCCTGGACGTTCTTCAGCCCGGCCTCGATGACCTCCCACTTCGACGAGTCGATCATCGTCGGCACGCGGCAGATGTCCGGCTCGGCGGCGATCAGCTTGGTGAAGCGGTCCATCGCCTCGACGCCGTCGATCATCCCCTCGTCCATGTTGACGTCGATGACCTGGGCGCCGGCCTCCACCTGCTGGCGGGCGACGGCGAGGGCCGCCGGGTAGTCGCCGGCCTTGATGAGGTTCCGGAAGCGCGCCGACCCGGTGATGTTGGTCCGCTCGCCGACGTTGACGAACAGCGACTCCTCGGTGACCACCAGCGGCTCGAGCCCGGACAGCCGCAGCGCGGGGCGCGACCCGGCCGGCGTCCGCGGGGCCGTGCCCTCCACCGACCGGGCGATCGCCGCGATGTGCTGCGGGGTGGTGCCGCAGCAGCCCCCCACGAGGTTCACGAACCCGGCCTCGGCGAACTCGGCGACGATCGCCGCGGTCTGCTCGGGCGACTCGTCGTACTCGCCGAAGGCGTTGGGCAGCCCCGCGTTCGGGTAGCAGGAGACGAAGGTGTCGGCGACCCGGGAGAGCTCGGCGACGTAGGGGCGCATCTCCGCGGCGCCGAGCGCGCAGTTCAGCCCCACCAGCAGCGGCCGCACGTGCCGGACGGAGTGCCAGAAGGCCTCGGTGACCTGCCCCGACAGGGTCCGCCCCGAGGCGTCGGTGATCGTGCCGGAGATCATGACCGGCCAGCGCCGGCCCGCCTGCTCGAACAGCTCCTCCAGCGCGAAGATCGCCGCCTTGGCGTTGAGCGTGTCGAAGATGGTCTCGACCAGCAGGACGTCGGCGCCGCCGTCGACCAGACCCTTCGCCTGCTCGAGGTAGGCCGCGACCAGCTCGTCGAAGGTGACGTTGCGGGCGCCCGGGTCGTTGACGTCGGGCGAGATCGACGCCGTGCGGCTGGTCGGGCCGATGGCCCCGGCCACGTATCGGGGCTTCCCCGGCGTCCGGGCGGTCATCGCGTCGGCCTCGCGGCGGGCCAGCCGGGCCGAGGCCACGTTGAGCTCGTAGGCGAGGTCCTGCATGCCGTAGTCGGCGAGTGAGATCGTGGTCGCGTTGAAGGTGTTGGTCTCGACGAGGTCCGCTCCGGCCTCGAGGTACTCGCGGTGGATGCCCGCGATCAGCTCGGGCCGGGTGATGCTCAGCAGGTCGTTGTTGCCCTGCACGTCGGTGGGCCAGTCGGCGAAGCGCTCCCCGCGGTAACCGGCCTCGTCGGGGCGGTCCCGCTGGATCGCCGTTCCCATGGCGCCGTCGAGCACCAGGATCCGCTCCTGCAGCAGGGCGGTGAGCGCCGCTGTCGCATCGGGGCGGAGGTCGGGTGACTCGGACACGGTGATCCCCAGAGGTTCTGCTGGATGGGCGTGCGGGCCTCGCGCTCCGTCACCCCGGCGGGCTGGCCCAGGCCTGGGCGTTCCCGATGTCGGCGCCCATTCTCGCACCCGGGGCACCCGAGGTGCAGCGGGCGTCGCGGACGGGGACCCCGCCGGTGGGTGAACCGCGGGCGTGCGCCGGGCGGGACGGCGGGATCGACGTAGGCTGGCAGAGGTGATCGATCCGAAGCCCGACGCAGAAGACCTGCCGCAGCTCACCGACCCGGTGGTCGTGGTGGCGTTCGAGGGCTGGAACGACGCCGGGGACGCCGCCACCGGGGCCGTCGAGCACCTGGAGCTGATCTGGGACGCCAAGCCCCTGGCCGCCCTGGACCCCGAGGACTACTACGACTTCCAGGTCAACCGGCCCACGGTCTCCCTGGTCGGCGGGGTGAGCCGGCGCGTCGAGTGGCCGACCACCCGCATCTCGGTGGCGCGGCCCGAGGGGCTGGACCGGGACGTCGTGCTCATCCGCGGCATCGAGCCCAACATGCGCTGGCGCAGCTTCTGCGAGGAGCTGCTGGAGATCCTCGACGAGCTCGACGCCTCGATCGTCGTCGCGCTCGGTGCCCTGCTGGCCGACACCCCGCACACCCGTCCCACGCCGGTCACCGGGTCGGCCTACGACGGCGAGTCGGCCCGGGCCTACGGGCTGGAGACCTCCCGCTACGAGGGCCCCACCGGCATCCTCGGGGTCTTCCAGGACGCCTGCGTGCAGTCGGGGCTCCCGGCGATCAGCTTCTGGGCCGCCGTGCCGCACTACGTCTCCCAGCCGCCGTCGCCGCGCGCCACCGTCGCCCTGCTGCAGCGGGTCGAGGAGGTCCTGGAGATCACCGTGCCGCTCGGCGCGCTGCCCCAGCAGGCCGACGACTGGGTGAAGACGGTCGACGAGATGGCCAGCGAGGACGCCGAGGTCGTCGAGTACGTGCGCTCGCTGGAGGAGCGGGCCACCGAGGTCGACCTCTCCCAGGCCAACGGCGACCAGATCGCCCGCGAGTTCGAGCGCTACCTGCGCCGCCGCGGCGGCCCCGCCGGCGGAGCCTGACCGCTCGCCCGGCCCCGCCCTCGCCCCCGCCGACATCACGCGACCTCGGGACATCGGACGGCCGGATGCGCCGAGATCACGTGATCTCGGCACAGCGGGTCGGCGCTCGGCGGGCGGCGTCTGCCGCGAGGGTGCGAGCGGTGGGGACGACGGCGCGGAGCACCGGCCGACACCGCGACGCGTCAGGTCGCCCGCCGTCCGCCGGTCACACGCGGCGTCACACACCGGGGCCGGACCCTCCTCCTGCCGGCATCCCCGCCGGCCAGACCGAGGAGGAAGCATGCCGTTCGTCAACGTCAAGGTCATCGAGGGCGTGTTCACGGCCGACCAGAAGCACGCCATCGTCGAGCGGCTGACCGACGCGATGGTCGCCATCGAGGGCGAGGCGATGCGCGGGGTCACCTGGGTCGTCGTCGAGGAGGTCGCCAGCGGCGACTGGGGCATCGGCGGCAAGTGCCTGACGACCGCCGACGTCCGGTCCCTGGCCGCAGCCGGAGCGTGACGGCACGGCGCCGGGGACGGCCCGGCCGCGACCGCCGCCGGATCGCGCTCGTCGGCGCCCGCTCCCCGGCGTCGTGACCGCTACCGTCCCGGTGACGGAGGAGGCGAGGCCATGGCCGGGCTCGCGGTGGCCCTGCTGGGCCGGCCGCACCTCGTCCGGGACGGCGTCCCGGCCGCCCCGCCGCGGGGCAACAAGGCGTGGGCGCTGCTCGCCTACCTCGCCCTGGCCGACCGCCCGGTCCCCCGGAGGCATCTGGTGGACCTGCTCTTCGCCGAGGCCCAGGACCCGCCGGGCACCCTGCGCTGGAACACCAGCGAGCTCCGGCGGGTCCTCCGCGACGCCGCCACCCTGGACGGCGATCCGCTGACCCTCCGGCTCGCGCCCGGCAGCGTCGTCGACGTCCGGCAGCTCACCGACGGGCCGTCCGCGCGGGCGCTGGAGCTGGCGGGGTTCGGCCGGGAGCTCCTGGAGGGCCTGAGCCTGCCGGGTGCGCCCGGGTTCGAGGCCTGGCTCTCGGCGGAGCGCTGCCGGATCCGCACCTGCACCGGGACGGTGCTGGTGGAGTGCGCCCTCGACCAGCTCGCCCGGGGCTCGGCGGGGGTCGCGGCGCGGCTGGCCGCACGGGCCGTGGCCCTGGACCCGCTCGACCCCGGGCACCACGCGGTCCTGGTGCGCAGCCTCGGCGCGGCCGGGGACCACGCGGGGGCACGCCGCCAGGCGGTCCGGTGCGCCGAGCTGTTCCGCCGGGAGCTCGGCTGCGCCCCGCCGGTCGAGGTCCTCGCGGCCACCCGGCCGGTGACCTCCCCGCGGCTCCCGGTGGCCGGCGCCGCTGCGGTGCGCTCCTACCTCGACGCCGGACGGGCCTCGATGCGGGCCGGCGCCGTCGACCGCGGCCTGGACCAGCTGCAGCGGGCCGCTGCCGCAGCGACCGGTGTCGGCGATCCGGCGGTCCGCGCCGGCGCCCTCCTGGCCCTGGCGGGCGCACGGGTCCACGGCGCCGGCGAGCGCGGCTCCGAGGTGCGCGGGCTCCTGCACGAGGCGGCCGCGCTGGCGCGCACGGCCGAGGCCGGCGAGCTGGTCGCCGCGGCGTGCCGGGAGCTGGGCTTCCTGGGCGTGCAGCGGGGGCAGCACGACCGGGCCCTGGTGTGGCTGGACGAGGCCCGGCGTGCCACCGACGGGGACGGCGAGACCGCCCGGACCCTCGGGGTGCGCGGCATGTGCCTCACCGACGGCGGTGACCACGGCGGGGCGCTGCACAGCCTGGACGAGTCGCTGGGCCGGGCCGCGCGGGCGGGCGACACCCGGCAGCAGGCGTGGTCGCTGGCGATGGCCGGGCGGGTGCACGTGCTGCGCGGCGACCACGCCCGCGCGGTGCCCGCCCTCGACCGCGCCCTGGCGCTGCTCGCCGACGACTCCTGGCCGGCGTTCCTGCCGTGGCCGGAGGCGTTCCGAGCGGAGGCCGCCATCGGGCTGGGGGATGCCGGCACCGCACGGGACCTGCTCGACCACGCCTGGGTGCTGGCCGCGGAGAGCGACGACCACTGCTGGATGGCGACGGTCGCCCACGGGCATGCCCGCCTCGCGCTGGCCGAGGGCGATCCGGACCGGGCCCGGCGCTGGTGCGACCTGGGCCTGGCCCCCGCCCCGTGGTACCTCTGGCCGCACGCCCGGCTGCTGGACACCGCCTGCGCCGCCGCCGCGGGCACCGGGCAGGCGGACCGGGCGAGGATCGACCGGCTGGTCGGCATCGCTGCGCACGGCAGCATGCGGCCCCTGCTCGCCCGGGCGCACCTGCACCGGGCCCGGGCCGGCTCCCGGGGCGGGGTGGCGGCCGCCCGGGCGATCGCCGCCGGGCTCGACGACCCGGACCTGCACGACCTCATCGCCCGGCAGGAGGCCGTCGCAGCGGCTCCCGGCCGTCAGCGCTCGGTGAGCAGCGGGCGCATCTGGGCCGAGGCGTCGGCGTCGAACAGCCGGTCGTGCGTCGCGAGGGCGAACCGGTCGGTCATCCCCGAGACGTAGTCCACGACCTGGGTCAGCGGCTCGGCCGCGGTGTCGCGGTAGCTGGCCGGGATGAGCTCCGGGTGGGCCAGGTGGTGGTCGACCAGCCGGCGGATGACGTCGATGGCGAGGTGCTTCTGCCCCGCGGCGACGTCGGAGGCGTAGACGCGGGCGAACATGAAGGCGCGCAGCTCGTGCATGGCCGCCAGCGGCTCCGGGGCCATGACGACCCGGCCGCCGTCGGCCATCGACCCCGCGACGACGGCGTCGATCATCGACCCGACCATCTCGCTGCCCGGCTGCCCGAAGACGGCGAGGGCCTGGGCGGGCAGGTCCGCCACCCGGATCACCCCGGCCCGGACGGCGTCCAGGGCATCGTGGGACAGGTAGCCGATGCGGTCGGCGTACCGCACGCACTCGGCCTCGCGGGTGTCCGGCGGCGGGTCGATCTTCCAGCTGTGCGCGCGGATGCCGTCGCGCACCTCCCACGTGAGGTTGAGGTCCTCGAGGACCTCGACGATCCGCACCCCCTGCGCCGCGTGGTGCCACCCGCCGGGCACGTAGGGGTCGAACGCCTCCTCCCCGATGTGCCCGAACGGCGAGTGCCCGACGTCGTGCCCGAGCGCGATCGCCTCGGCGAGCGTCTCGTTGAGCCCGAGCGCCCGCGCCAGCGAGCGGGCCACCTGCGTCACCTGCAGCGTGTGGGTGAGCCGGGTGACGAAGTGGTCGCCGTCGGGGTGGAGGAAGACCTGCGTCTTGTGCTTGAGCCGGCGGAACGCCTTGGCGTGCAGGATGCGGTCGCGGTCGCGCTCGAACGCGGTGCGCAGCGCGTCCTCGGGCTCGGGCCGGGCCCGCCCCCGGGTGCCGGCCGCGCGCGTGGCGGCGGGTGCGAGCTGCTGCTCGGCCCGCTCGCGGGCCACCCGGTCGGTCAGCCGGAAGGGGCCGGGGGCGCTGGTCACCAGCCGGCCTGCAGGTCCACGCCGAGGAGCGCATCCACGGCGTCGCCCACCACCTGCGGCGCGTGCTCCTCGAGGTCCTCCCCGCCGGCCAGCGTGCGCGCGGCCCAGGCGTCGACCAGGGCGATCGCGCCCGGGCTGTCGAGGTCGTCGGCGAGGCGCTCCCGCAGCCCGTGCAGCACGGGGCCGGCGGGTGCTCCGGCCTCCCGGCCGGCAGCGAGCCGCCAGGTGGCCAGCCGCTCCTCGGCCTCCGCGAGCAGGTCCCCCGTCCAGGCGCGGTCGGTGCGGTAGTGGCCCGAGAGCAGCGCCAGCCGGATGGCCATCGGGTCGACGCCCTCGCCGCGCAGCCGGGAGACGAAGACGAGGTTGCCGCGGCTCTTGCTCATCTTCTCGCCGTCCAGGCCGATCATCGCCGCGTGCACGTAGGCCCGGGCGAACGGCTTGGTGGCGGTGAGCGCCTCGGCGTGGACGGCGGAGTACTCGTGGTGCGGGAAGACCAGGTCGCTGCCGCCGCCCTGGACGTCGAAGCCCATGCCGATGGTGTCCAGCGCGATGGTGGCGCACTCGACGTGCCAGCCCGGGCGTCCGCGCGTACCCCGCGGGCCGGGCCACGCGGGCTCGCCGGGGCGCTCGCCGCGCCAGAGCATCGGGTCCAGCCGGTTGCGCTTGCCGGCCCGGTCGGGGTCGCCGCCGCGCTCGGCGAAGAAGGTCAGCATCGTGGCCTCGTCGTAGCCGGACTCGGTGCCGAAGCCGGGCGCCTGCGCGACGTCGTGGTAGACGTCGCCGGTGCCGTCGTCGAGCACGTAGGCCAGCCCGTCGTCGAGCAGCCGCTCGACGTGCGCCACGATCCGCGGGATCGACTCCACCGCGCCCACGTAGTCCTCGGGCGGGAGCACCCGCAGCGCCGTCATGTCCTCGCGGAACAGCGCCGTCTCGCGCATGGCCAGGACGATCCAGTCCTCGCCGTCGCGCTCGGCGCGCTCGAGCAGCGGGTCGTCGATGTCGGTGACGTTCTGCACGTAGTGGACCGCGTGGCCGGCGTCGCGCCACACCCGGTTGACCAGGTCGAAGGCCAGGTAGGTGGCCGCGTGGCCGAGGTGGGTGGCGTCGTAGGGGGTGATGCCGCAGACGTACATCCGCGCCGTCCGGTCCGGCGTCGTCGCGACGATCTCGCCGCGGGCGGTGTCGTAGACCTTGAGGACGGGGCCGGTGCCGGGCAGGGTCGGCAGCAGCGGGGCGGGCCAGGAGAGCACGGCACGAGCCTAGAGGCGTGGTCCGACGGCACCTGCCCGCACGCCCGTGCGGGTCATCACGTCGGAGGCGCCGGCGCACCGCACCCGGCGTCCACGAGGAGGAGCGATGGAGCTTTCCGAGTACCTGCCGGCCCTGCGGCGCGTCGACGCCCGGTTCGCCGACGCCGCCGCCGAGGCGGTGCTCGCGCACGGCTGGCGCGCCCGTGTCCCCGGCTGCCCGGACTGGACGCTGGCCGACCTCGTGTGGCACCTGGGCGAGGTGCAGCACTTCTGGGCCTGGGTGGTGCGCACCCGGGCCCAGGACCCCTCCGCCTACGTCGAGCCCGAGCGGCACGCCGACGACGAGCTGCTGGGCTACGTGATCGCCCAGAGCGCGGAGCTGGAGGCGGCGCTGGCCGGCGCGGACCCCGCGGAGCGGGTGTGGACCTGGGCCCCGCGGAAGGACGTCGCCTTCGTCCTGCGCCGGCAGCTGCAGGAGGCCACCGTGCACACCGTCGACGTCGAGCAGGTGCTCGGCGACGTGCGGCCCATCCCGACCGCGGTGGCGCTCGACGGCCTGGACGAGTGGCTGGAGGTCATGGTCCCCGGCACGCTCCCCGACGGCCCGCCCGAGCACGCGCACCCCGTCGTCCTGCACGCGGTGGACGCCGACGCCGAGCGCACCCTCTTCCCCGGCACGAAGCCCTTCCCCATCGCCGCGCTCACCGGGACCGCCGGCGACCTGCTGCTGGCCGTCTGGCGGCGGGTGCCGCTGGAGGTGCTCACCGTCGACGGCGACGGGCTGCAGGCGGCCGCCATGATCGACCTGGTCCGCCTCGAATGACGGGGTGCCCGCTCAGGTGCCCGCGGCCGACCAGTACCCGGCCATGAGCTCGTGGGACCAGGCCGGCTGCCGCACCTCGCCCCGCGGGCCGAACTCGGCCATGTACGGCTTGACGTCCAGGACCGGGGTGCCGTCGATCGCGTCGAGGCCGCGCACCCGCAGCGTCCGACCGTCCACCCCGAGGAGCCGGCAGACCGTGACGCCGATCCGGTTGGGGCGCCCCTTGCCCCGCTGGGCGAAGATGCCGACCTCGGGCCACCCGGGGTTGCCGCGCGGCCGGCGAGCCCCGGTCTGCACCGCGGCCGGGTCCACGCGGTCGAAGAGGTAGACCACCTCGACGTGGGAGAACTCGTCGAGCCCGGCCAGCGCCTCCGGGCCGAACCGCCCGGCGTCGAGGGTGATCGACGCCGCGACCGCGTCCCAGTCGTCGTCGACCGGCTCCGCCCGCGCCGAGGTGACCGTGCCGATGGGTTCGACGAGCATGCCGGCATCCTGGCACCGACCGCGGCGCAGGTCAGGGCCAGGTCACCGCATGGCGGTCGAACTCGTCCCCGGTCTGGACGCCGACGACGCAGAACACCAGGCCGGCCGGGTCGAGCAGCTGCCAGAAGGAGCCCATGTCCCGGTGCCGGGTGGCGCCGAGCGCCTCCAGTCGGGCCACCTCGGCCGGGATGTCATCGGTCTCCACGTCGACGTGCCAGCGCGGTGGCGTGCCCTCGCCGGTCCGCTGGACCTCCACGTGCCAGCCGCCGGCGAACGACCCGAGCGACGCCCACGTCTCGTCCTCGGCGTCCGGTTGCGCGGTGCGGCCCGTGGCACCCGCCCAGAAGGCGGTCCCCGCGGCGTGGTGCTCCGGCGGGAGGTCGAGGAGCAGGATCGACAGACGGCTGCGATGCGGCATCCCTCATCTTTGCCGCCCTCCGGGCTCCGACCGCAGCCACGTGCCGTCCCGGCCGCCATCGAGCCGCTCCTCGGCACGGCTCGGGGAGCCTCCGGCCCCCGCTCGGCAGAACGCTAGAAGGGCGGCCAGGGCAGCGCGGGCCACTCACCGCTGGGCTCGGGGTGGCGGCCGGTCCGCAGCAGCTCGGCCACCCGCCGCTGGGTGCAGCGCACCTCGGTCCGCGTCAGGTGCTCGTGCAGCTGCTCCCCGAGGTCGCCGCGCAGCTCGTCGCCGAGCCGCTCCAGCACCTCGACCGCCTCACCGGTCAGCGGCTTGCCGGCCCAGCGCCACAGCAGGGTGCGCAGCTTGGGGTCCACGGAGAAGCAGATGCCGTGGTCGACGCCGTGCACGTGGCCACCGGGCACCGGGATGATGTGCCCGCCCTTGCGGTCGGCGTTGTTCACCACCGCGTCGAACACGGCCATGCGGCGCAGCGCCGGGTCGTCGCGGCGCACGAAGGCGGCCAGGTCGACCGTCTCGTCGCCGTCCACCCACAGCTGCACCATCCCGGGGCCGAACGGACCCTCGCGCAGCACCGTGGGCGGGACGACCCGCCAGCCGGTCGCCTCCGACACGAGGTAGGCCGAGATCTCCCGGCCGGCGAGGGTGCCGTCGGGGAAGTCCCACAGCGGCCGCTCCCCCGCCACCGGCTTGTAGACGCACTCGGCGACCACGTCGCCGCACCGGATGCTGCCGACCAGGGTGACGTTCGACGCGTCGAGCATGCGGCCCTCGAGGTCGATCTCGCCCTCGACCAGCAGGTGCCGCGCCTCCTCGTCCCCGGCGGGCGGCCGGAGGACGACGTCCTCGGCGGGGTCCCCGCTCAGCGGCGGTAGCCGTTCTGCCGGGGGCACACGTGGCCCACGGGGTCCAGCGGGAGCGAGCACAGCGGGCACGAGGGGCGACCGGCGGCCACCACCCGGCGGGCGCGGGCGACGAACGCGCGCGCGGCCAGGGGGGTGATGGTCACGCGCAGGGCGTCGGGTCCCTCCTCGCTGTCGGAGAGGATCACGTCCTCCTCGATCGGCTCCTCGCCGGCGGCCACGGCCTCGACGACGACGGCCTCCTCGGTGCCGTCCCAGGCCAGGCCCATCGCGGCGACGCGGAACTCCTCGTCGACCGGCGCGGTGAGCGGCTCGAGGTCGTCGACGTCGGCCTCCCGCGGGATGACCGTGCCGGCCCGGCCGCTGACCTCGTCGAGCAGGTCGTTCATCCGGTCGGCCAGCACCTGCACCTGGTTCTTCTCCAGCGCGACGCTGACCGTGCGCCCGGTGTCGTCGGTGGCCTGGAGGTAGAACGTGCGGTCCCCCGGCTGCCCCACCGTCCCCGCGACGAACCGGCTGGGGCGATCGAAGAGATGGACCTGGCGGGGCACGCGCCCAGGTTACGCGGTGGGACGACCCCGCCTCCCGCGCGCCGTGCGCCGCGGACGGGGTCAGGCGGTCGCGCCCGCCCCGCCGCCGACGACGGCGTCGGAACCCGCCCGGCGCCGGCGCCGGCCCTTGCGCGGGGGCGGGACCAGCGCGGCGACGTCGCCGCCGGTGTCGTTGATCCGCACCACGAACGGGCGGGTCTCGGTGTAGGTGACGACCGAGATCGACGCCGGGTCGACGACGATGCGCTGGAACTGGTCGAGGTGCAGCCCGAGGGCGTCGGCGAGCACCGCCTTGATGACGTCGCCGTGGCTGCAGGCCAGCCAGACCGCGTCCGGCCCGAGCCGGGCGTTCCACTCGCGGACGGCGGCGACGGCCCGTGCCTGGGTCTGGGCCAGCCCCTCCCCCTCCGCGCCCGGGAAGACGGCGGCCGAGGGGTGCTGCTGGACCACCTTCCACAGCGGCTCCTTGGCCAGCTCCTTGAGCGGCCTTCCGGTCCAGTCGCCGTAGCGGGCCTCACCGAGGCGGTCGTCGGTGGCCAGCTCCAGGTCACGCCCGGCGAGGAGCGCGCCGGCGGTCTGCCGGCACCGCTCCAGCGGGCTGCTGACGACGGCGGCCAGCGGCACCTGCGCCAGCCGCTCCCCCACCGCCCGCACCTGGGCCTGCCCGGTCTCGTCGAGCTCGACGCCGGGGGTCCAGCCGGCGAGCACCCCGCCCGTGTTCGCGGTGCTGCGTCCGTGCCGCAGGAGGATGACGGTGGTCACCGGGCGAGCGTAGGCGGTGCCGGGGCGTCCCCCGGCCGCCCGCCGGTCCGGCCCCCGCCGACGGGACCCCGACGGCGCGGGCCGGACCGCCCGGGTGCACGTGACGATCCGGTGACGAGCGGCCGAGCCGGGTTCGGCATGCGGCGGCGGGCGGGCAGGCACCAGGGGGACCGGACCCCCGAGACCGGAAGCGAGATCGCGATGATGCGACTGCTGCTCGCCGGGCTGGGCGCCAGCACCCTGCTGGTGACCGCCGGCGCCACCGTCCCACCCCCGACCGCCCTGTCCGATCCCCCCGGCACGCCGCAGGCGGCCGGTTCGCCGCTCCCACCGGTCGGTGACCCCGGTACGGGAACCGTGGAGGAGGGCGACTTCCCCGGCGGGGGCTCCCCGGCCTACCTGACCGACGTGCGCGCCGCCGGGCACGAGGACTTCGACCGGTTCGTCCTCGAGTTCGAGGGCGACGACGTGCCCGGTTACCGGGTCGGCTACGTCGAGCCCCCGATCACCGAGGACGGATCCGGCCGGGAGGTCGGCGTGGCCGGCTCGGCCTTCCTCGAGGTGCGGGTCAGCCCGGCCAGCGGCGTCGACCTGTCCGGCGAGCAGCCGCGCCGGACCTACACCGGCCGCGACCAGCTCACCGCTCCCGGCGGCCAGGTGATCACCGAGGCGGTCCGGACCGGTGACTTCGAGGCGATGCTGGCCTGGACGATCGGGCTCGAGGAGCGGGTGCCCTTCGGGGTGACCACCCTCACCGACCCGGCGCGGCTCGTCGTCGACGTCCTGCACCAGCCCGACGGCAGCGGCAGCCTCCAGCCGGTCGGCGAGGGCGGCACCACCGACGTCGACGTCGACGCCAGCGGCTCACCGGTGGTGCTGACCGACGTCCGGCTGGGTGCCCACGACGGCTTCGACCGGATCGTGTTCGAGCTCGCCGGTGACGGCGAGGCCGGTTACGAGATCGGCTACACCGAGGACCCGCGCAGCGCGGGCTCCGGCGAGCCGCTGGAGGTCCCCGGCGACGCCACGCTGGGCATCACGCTGTCCGGCCTGCTGCTCCCGCCCGACGCCCCGGAGGGTGTCGAGCCGTGGGAGGCCCGGGAGCGGCTGGAGATCGCCGGCACCAGCACGCTGCAGGCGCTGGTCGCCGACACCCTCTTCGAGGGGCGGTACTCCTTCTACGCCGGGCTGGACGAGCGCCGGCCGTTCGCCGTCGCCCGGCTGTCCGACCCGCAGCGGATCGTCGTCGACGTCCTCGACCGGCAGCCCGACGGCGTGCCGCTGGGCGAGCGGTGCACCAGCCCGGCCGGGTTCGCGGTCGACCACCCCGCGGACTGGTCGGTCAACGCCGGCGAGACCGTGCCGGCCTGCAGCCGGTTCTCGCCGAGGGACTTCGACGTGCCCGACGCCACCGACGTCCGCGTGGCGGCCATCGCCTTCTCCGTCGAGCCGGTGGCCTTCGACCGGGCGGTCCAGGAGCAGCCCGGGGAGCAGGACCGCCGTGAGCTCACCGTGGACGGCCGGGACGCCGTCCGGATCGAGCGGACCGCCACCGGGGAGACGTTCTGGCCCGAGGGCACGCCGTCGACGCGGTACGCCATCGCCCTCGAGGAGGGCGAGGACGGCCCGCAGACGCTCGTCGCCGACACCGTGGGGTTGCCCCGGTTCGACCACCCGCGCAACGTCGAGGTGCTCGACGCGATGATCGGGACGCTGGACCTCGACGCCACCCCGGAGGGCTGAGCCGCACGACCCGCGGCGCCCCGGGGCCCGACCGGCTCCGGGGCGCCGCTGCGGTCAGCGCGGGATCGGCGTGGGCGCGACCTCGGCGGGGGTCACCGGGTCCAGGACGCCGGCCAGGACCAGCGCCAGGATCAGCAGCCCGAGCACGATGCGGTAGACGACGAACGGCAGGAAGCTGCCCCGGTCCAGGTAGCGCAGCAGCCAGGCGATCACGGTCAGGCCGACGCCGAACGCGATGACCGTGGCCAGGATCGTCGGCCCCCAGCTGATGCCCGGACCGGCCACGTCCCCGCTGAGGGCCTCGTACGCCTGGAAGAACCCCGAGCCGAGCACTGCCGGGATGGCGAGCAGGAACGAGTAGCGCGCCGCCGCCGAGCGGGAGTAGCCGAGGAACAGGCCGGCGGTGATCGTGCCGCCGGACCGGGAGACGCCGGGGATGAGCGCCATCGCCTGCGCGAAGCCGTAGGTGATGCCGTGGGGCACCGTGAGGTCGGCGAGCTCCCGCTTCTTGGCCCCCACCCGGTCGGCCCACCACAGGACCAGCGCGAAGCCGATCAGCATGAACGCCACGAGGCGCAGGTCGCGCAGGGTCGTCTCGATGTCCTCCTGGAACAGCAGGCCGAGGACGACGATCGGGATGCTCCCGACGATGATCAGCCAGCCCATGCGCGCGTCGGGGTCACCCTTCCGGCGCCCGCCGAGCGAGGCCACCCAGGCGGTGACGATCCGCCAGATGTCCTTGCGGAAGTACAGGAGCACCGCGGCCTCGGTGCCGATCTGGGTGATCGCGGTGAACGCGGCGCCGGGGTCCTCCCACCCGAACGCCTCCCCCACGACGCGCAGGTGGGCGCTCGAGGAGATGGGCAGGAACTCGGTCAGCCCCTGCACGACGCCCAGGACGACGGCTTCGAGCCAGCCCACCTCAGCACCCCCCGGTCAGGACGCGGGCAGCCGGACGGGAGCGGGAGCGTTCGGGCACGGGTGCCCACCCTAGGGCGTCGGCCCCGGACGCCCGGCGCGCCGCCCCGCAGCCGCCGGTGGTCCCGGGTGGCGGGCGGTCGGCGGCGGTAGGTTGGCCGGTCGTGGAGCAACGGGCGCTGGGGCGCAGCGGGCTGGTCGTGTCCCGGCTCGCGCTGGGCACGATGACCTGGGGCGGTGACACCGACGAGGACGAGGCGGCCATGCAGCTGACGGCGTTCGTCGACGCCGGCGGCACGCTCGTCGACACCGCCGACGTCTACTGCCACGGCGAGAGCGAGCGCACCCTGGGCCACCTGCTGGCCGACGTCGTCCCCCGCTCGCAGGTGCTCGTCGCGACCAAGGCCGTCGGGCGCACCGGGCCCGGACCGATGGGGCGGGGCGCCTCCCGCGGCCACCTCGTCTCGGCGCTGGACGCGTCGCTGGAGCGGCTGGGCCTGGACTACGTCGACCTCTGGCAGCTGCACGCCTGGGACGAGACGACGCCGCTGGAGGAGACGCTGGCCGCCTGCGACCTCGCCGTCTCCTCGGGCCGGGCCCGCTACGTCGGCGTCAGCAACTTCACCGGCTGGCAGACCGCCCAGGCCGCCACCTGGCAGAAGGCGTGGCCGGGCCGGACCCCGCTGGTGAGCACCCAGGTCGAGTACTCGCTGCTGCAGCGCGGCGTCGAGCGCGAGGTCGTGCCCGCCGCGGAGGCGCTGGGGCTGGGCGTGCTCGCGTGGTCACCGCTGGGCCGCGGGCTGCTCACCGGCAAGTACCGGCACAGCACGCCCTCGGAGTCCCGCGGGGCCTCGGCGCAGTGGCAGGGCTTCATCGACGGTCTCCGCTCGGCCACCTCCGACCGCATCGTCGAGGCGGTGATCACCGCGGCCCAGGGGCTGGGCACGACACCGCTCGCGGTGGCGCTGGCCTGGGTGCGCGACCGGCCGGGCGTCGCCGCTCCGGTGGTGGGCGCCCGCACCGCCCAGCAGCTGCAGGCCAGCCTCGACGCCGAGAGCGTCCGCCTGCCCGCGGCGATCCGCACGGCGCTGGAGGACGTCTCCGCCCCGCACTTCAGCTACCCCGATCGCCGGTCGGACCGGTGAGCGCCGACCCGACGAGCCCCGGCCCGGACCTGGTCTTCGCCGCCTTCTGCACCGCCGGGCTGTGGCCGGGGCTCGGCAAGCGCGCCGCCGCCGAGCTGCCTGCCGCCGGCATCACCACCCCGGACGACGTCACCGCCGACCGGCTGCTGAAGCTGCCCCGGGTGGGCCGGCAGCGCGCCGAGCGGCTGTTCTCCAGCTTCCTGGCCGCCGCGCCCACCTACGAGGTGGTCGAGCTCCTGGTGGGCGCGGGGCTGCCCGCCAAGCTCGCCGCCGGCGTCGCCGATGCGCTGGGGCCCGACGCCGCCCGCCGGCTGCGGGACGACCCGTGGGCGCTGCTGGGGCTCTCCGGGGTGACGCTCACCGACGCCGACCGGCTGGCGATCGCCGTCCTGAAGGGTGCCGACCGGCAGGACGCCCGGCGCGGGCGGGCGATCGTCGGGCTCACGCTGCGCACCGCGACCCGCGACGGGCACACCGTGCTGCCCGTCGACCTGGTCGTCGCGGCGCTGCAGGCCGAGGGCATCGCCGACCCCGCGGCCGCGATCGTGGCCGCCGTCGACTCCGGCGAGGTGCTCGACCACGAGCCGCCCGAGCCGGAGTTCCACGAGGACCGGGCGGGTGGGGATGACGACGCAGAGCTCCCCGAACCCGACCCCGCGCTGCGGAGCCTCTCCCTGGCCCGGTACGGCATGGCCGAGGAGGCGGTCGCCGAGAACGTGGCCCGGCTGGCCGCCGCCGCGGAGCGGATCGCCGACCCCGCCTCGGTGCGCTCGGTGGCCAAGGGGCTGGACGAGGCGCAGAAGAAGGCCGTGGCCCAGGTGCTCTCGGCGGGGGTCAGCCTGCTCACCGGGGGCCCGGGCACCGGCAAGAGCCGCACCGTCGCCGCGATCGTGCAGCTGCTGCGGACCAAGGGCACCGACGTGGCGCTGGCCGCCCCCACCGGCCGGGCGGCCAAGCGGCTGGAGGAGCTCACCGACCACCCGGCGGTCACCGTGCACCGGCTGCTCGGCGCGCAGGGCGCCTCGGGCGGCTTCTCCCGCAACGAGGAGTGGCCGCTGGACGCCGACGTCGTCGTCGTCGACGAGGCCTCCATGCTCGACGTCGAGCTCACCGCCGCCCTGCTGGAGGCCTGCCCCGACGGCACGCACCTGCTGCTGGTCGGTGACCCGGCGCAGCTGCCCTCGATCGGCCCCGGGCACGTGCTGGGCGACCTCATCGACTCGGGGGCGGTCCCGGTGACCGAGCTGACCACCCTCTACCGGCAGGCGGAGGGCGGGGCGATCGCCCGGCTGGCGTCGGCCGTCCGCGGGGGCGAGCTGCCCCCGGTGGACTCCCCCGACCGCGAGGTGGTCGTCGTCCCCGCCACCGGCAGCGCCGAGGCCGCCCGCCGGGTGGTGCAGCTGGTCACCGACTCGATCCCGCGGGCGCTCGGCATCGACCCCGGCGCGGTGCAGGTCGTGACCCCGGTGCACCGCGGGCCGGCGGGCACGATCGAGCTGAACAGGGCGCTCAAGGCGCAGCTGAACCCGGGCGAGGGCGCGGTGTTCGGGTTCGACCCGGGCGACCGCGTGGTGGCCACCGCCAACCACATGGACCTCGACCCCGTGGGCTTCGCCAACGGCGAGGTCGGCGTGGTCACCGGCACCGGCGACGGCACGCTGACCGTCGACTTCAGCTCCGGCCCGGTGACGGTGAACGGGCAGGCGCTGTTCGACCTGCGCCACGGGTGGGCGATCACGGTGCACCGCGCACAGGGGTCGGAGTGGCCCGGCGTCGTCGTGGTGCTCCCGCCCGAGGCGGGCGGCATGCTCTCCCGCCCCCTGGTCTACACCGCGCTCACGCGGGCGCAGAAGCACCTGTCGGTCGTCCACGCCAGCGGGGCGGCCCTGGCCCGGGCGGTGCGCGACGTCGACGTCCGGCCGCGGCGCACGCGGCTGGCCGAGCTGCTGCGCGAGGGAGCCGGCTAGCTCCGCCGGGCCCCCCGCGAGGCGCGGAGGAGCTGCCCGACGGCGGCCCCGAGCTGCCCGGCGCAGGTGAGCGGCCGGGCGAAGGGCACGCGGACGTCGGTGTGCCCGAGCGGCCGCTCGACGCGCAGGCGGAAGCCGAAGCGGTCCAGCCCGAGCGGGCGCACGACGCCGGCCGGACCGACCACCTCGGCGGGGACGCGTGCGGCCAGCAGCTCGAGGACGTCGGCGTGGCTGCCGGCGAGGTGGCGCAGGTGGTCGGCCTCGACCCCGGCCAGCGGGTCGGGGCGGGCCTCGGCGAAGTCCTGCGGGCTGACGTCGACGCCCTCCCCACCCTCGCCGAGGACCACCTCGGCGAGGTCGAGCCGGAGCAGCCGCGCGGAGCGGCCGACGTCGAGGAGCACCTCCGCGGGGCGGGTCTCGGCGAAGGCGAGCAGTGCGCCGCGCTGGTCCTGGGGGCGGACGGGCGTGGCCCAGCCGGAGAGCCACAGCTGCGCCCGGAGCGGCCGGTGCAGCGGCACCGGCGCGTGGTCGCTGACGAGCAGCAGCGCGGAGAGGTCCTGGTCGGGGGCCTGCTCGACGGCTGCCGCGATGTCCCCGTCCGCCGGCACGACCAGCAGCACCTGCCCGGCGCGGGTGACGGTGTGCGCCAGGACCCGGCCACCCTCGACACCGGGCGCGCAGATCGTCGCCGCGGTCCGGGTGGCGACGGTGCGGGCGCGCTCGGCCGGCTCCGGCCGCATGCCGGTGTCCGCCGGGCGGCGCTCGGCTGCGGGGTGGGTCGGGCTGCTGGGCATGAACCCCTCCTCGGTGAGTTAGGGCAGCCTAACCTAAGAACGGTGTGTCGGCCAGCCAGCCTGACTCCCCGAGCGGCGCTTTGTGCACTAATGGCACGGCCGCGCGCGCTCAGGGGCGCGGGGGCACCGCCCCGGCCACCGGGCGGCGGCGGTCACGCGCGATGCGGCCCACCAGGAGGCCGACGAGCAGCGCGAGCACGGCCCACAGCGCGGCGTCCAGGCCCTGCGCAGGCGAGAGCACCAGCACGCCCCCGACGACCGCCCCGAGCAGCAGCCCGCGGAGGAGGCGGGCGACCGTGGACGGGCGCGCCGGCTCGTCCAGCACGGAGACGGGCAGCCCGGCCGCCCGGGCCCACCGCTCGGCGGCGGCGCGCACCTCGGCCTCGGGTCCCTCGCCTGCACCGGCCTCGGCCGCACGCACCTCGGCGGCGTGCACCGTGCGCCCCTCGCTGCCCGTCGTCATGGGTGCTCCTCCCCGCGTTCCGCCGTCCACTCTGGTGGCAGGCGCCCGGCGCGGCAGGTCGGAGCGGCGGATGTCACCCGTCGGGTGCGAACGAGCGGTTGCGGGTCGGCGCCCTCACCGACGGGTGCTGACCCGCGGCCGGTAGCGCTCTGCCCCTCCGGAGTGGGCAGAGCGCTACCCATGCCCCCGGCCGGCGGGCGGACGGCTCGCCCACGGGGTCGGCGAGCGCCGTCGGGCAGGGCGCGGGCCGGCGGCGCGAGGGGCGGGAGGGTGCCTCAGCCGATCTGGTCCTCGTCGTCCAGGGGCACGTCGGCGTCCTGCTCCAGGACGTCGGCGTCGTCGGCCTCGCGCGTGCCGAGGGGGCCGCGCGGGGCACCGGCCTCCCCCGGGCGGGCGGCGAGCTGCTGCTCCAGCGCGTCGGCCTCCGGGACGTCGCCGGAGGGGGAGCTCGCCTCCGCGGCGCGGGTAGGGGCAGGCGGCTCGAGGTACGCCTCCTGCTCCGCGCGGTCGGCGTCGGGCACGTCGGTCGGGAAACCGGGCTCGGTCACGTCGTCCTCCTGAGAAGCGGGTGCGTTCCTGACCCATCGTGCCGCCCGGGCGCCGTCCCGGCAGGCCGGGGCGGTGTGAGGGAGGTGACGGACACGTGCCCGTCGCGCGAACGGCAGGCACAATCGGGCCGATGGACACCGCCGGGGACTACGAGTTCGCGCCGCTGCGGATCCCGCCGGGTACCTCCCGGTCCGCAGCGGCCACGATGCTCAGCCTGCAGTCCGACGTCGGCGGCTGGGAGCTCGCCCGCCTCCAGCTGCACGCCGACGGGACCCGCAAGGTCATCCTGCGCCGCCGGGCGCGGCTCTCCTACCTGCCCAAGCCGGTCACCTAGGCGGCACCCGCGCCGCCCAGTGAGCCGGTCGGCGCACCGCCGCGGGCAGCCGCGTGCCGCCGTCGCCCCGCGCGGCCGACACCTGCGGCTGGGTGAGGAACAGGCACCGGCCCAGGTCCGCCCCGCGCAGGTCGGCGCCGCGCAGGTCGGCGCCCAGCAGGTCCGCCGTCCCGAGGTCGACGCCGCGGAGATCCGCCCCGATCAGGTAGGCGCCGCGCAGCCCGGCCCCGCGGAGGTCCGTGCGCCGCAGGTCGCGGCCCACCAGGTCGGCCCCGCGGCGGTCCCGGGCGCGGCTGCCGCCCCGCGCCAGCGTGCTGACCCGGCCGAGCAGCTCCCCGACCCGCCCGCGCAGGGCGACCAGGTCGAGCGCGGCGAGCTCGTCGGCGTCCCCTGACGCGGCGCGCTCGACCTCCGCGCGCAGCTGCCCCGCCGCGCCGGCCAGCGCTGCCGCGGCCGGTAGCTCCGCGGCCTCGGTGAGGTGCCAGAGCATCTCGTGCAGCTGCCGCACCACCGGCAGGACGGCGAACTGCGCCCGGGCCAGCCCGGGGTCCTCCCGCCAGCTCCGCCCGCCGAAGGTCTCCCGGGTGATCCGCTGACCGGCGCCGAAGCAGTCGAAGACGGTGCAGCCGGGGAAGCCCCGCTCGCGCAGCCGGTCGTGGATGCCGCAGCGGAAGTCGTCCGCCAGGTGGACGCAGGGCGTCCCGGCCGGCTTGTCGACCGCGAAGTCGGCGGAGGCGGCGAACGCGGGGGCGACGCAGCACAGGCCGGCGCAGCGCGAGCAGTCCGCCCGCAAGCGCGCGCGGACGTCGGCGAGCGGGAGCGATCGACGGGGCATGACGCCGTCGAGCCTAGAGCGTGTGCGCCCACGCCTGGTCCTCCCGACGAGAACCGGGCCGGCGCACACGCACCGACCGCCTACGGGACGAGCACGACCTTCCCGACGGTGTCGCGGGAGGCGAGCTTCAGCAGCGCCTGCGGCGCCTGATCCAGCGGCAGCACCTCGCCGACCAGCGGGTCGACCGTGCCCTCCTGCACCAGCCGGACCAGCTGCTCGTGGGTCTCGGTGAAGACCGACGGGTCGTGCTTGCGGTACAGCCCCCAGTGCAGCCCGACGACGCTGTAATTCTTGACCAGCAGGTGGTTGGCCGGGGCCTCGGGGATGCGGCCGCTGGTGAACCCGACGACGACGATGCGCCCCTCGAAGGCGATGCACTTGCGGGACTTGTCGAAGACGTCGCCGCCGACCGGGTCGTAGACGACGTCGGCACCCCGGCCGCCGGTGACCTCCTTGACGATCGGCACGAAGTCCTCGGTCGTGTAGTCGATGACGTGGTCGGCACCGAGCTGCTTGCAGACCTCGGTCTTCCGGGCCCCACCGGCGGTGGCGATGACGGTGGCCCCGGCGGCCTTGCCGAGCTGGATCGCCGCGGTGCCGACGCCCCCGGCGCCGGCGTGGACCAGCAGGGTCTCCCCCGCCTGCAGGTGCGCCCGGCGGTGCAGGCCGACGTAGCCGGTCTGGTAGGTGAGGTAGAGGGACGCGGCCTTCTCGTCGGTCATCTCGTCGGGCACCGGGAAGGCGGCCGCGGCATCCATGAGCGCGTACTCGGCGAAGGCGCCCGGGCCCCCGGCCGGCGAGCCGATCACCCGCTGGCCGGTCTCCACGATCTCGCCGCACAGCTCGACGCCGGGTGTGTAGGGCAGCGGCGGCTTCTCCTGGTACATGCCCATGGCCATGAGCACGTCGGGGAAGTTGAGGGCCGCGGCCCGGACCTTCACCAGCACCTGGCCCTCGCCCGGTGTCGGCCGGTCCACCTCGTCGAGGCTCATGACCTTGGAGGGATCGCCGAGTTCGTGTACCCGCCATGCACGCATGGCCCGACCTTGCCAGATGCCCGGTGACCGTCGTCACGGGGGCGGCTTGGCCCCGGGCGGTCCGCCGTGCCAGGGTGCGCAGCGGTGGTCGCCCTCCTGGTGGCCCCGGGAGGGGGAACCGATGATCGAGCGCGTGACCGACCGGCTGCGCTTCCTGGGTGCGTTCCTGGCCCACCCGAGGCAGGTGGGCGCGGTGCTGCCGACCTCGCGCGCGGCCGTCCGCGACATGCTGGACATGGCCGACGTGCCCGCCGCCGACCTGGTCGTCGAGCTGGGTGCCGGCACCGGGGCGCAGACGCAGGAGATCCTGGCCCGCCTGCGCCCCGGCGCACGGCTGATCACCATGGAGATCGACCCGCGGCTGGCGAAGCTGCTCGACGAGCGGTTCGACGACCCGCGGGTCCAGGTGGTCTGCGACTCGGCGGAGAACCTCGCCGCCCACCTGGGCGACGCGCGCGCCGACGTCGTCGTCTCGGCGCTCCCCTACACCTCGCTCGAGCCGGGCCTGAGGCGGCGGATCCTCGACGTGCTCCCCGGCGCGGTGGCCCCCGGTGGGACCACCGTCGTCATCCAGTACTCGCCGCTGCTGCTGCCCGAGCTGCGCAAGCGGTTCGCGTCGGTGCAGTGGCGGGTCACCCCGTGGAACGTCCCGCCGGCGTTCCTGCTCGCCTGCACCGAGCCGGTCGAGGGCTGATCAGGGGGCGGGCTCGGTCCGCTCCGACCGGCGGGCCAGGGCGGCGTCCATCTCCCTGAACCCGGCGAGCGTGGCGCCGTCGAGGAAGCCCTTCAGCGGCCGCACCAGCAGGCCGCTGAAGGACTCGCTCTGCACCAGCCGGGTCCCCGACGGCACGGCGGTCAGCTCGAAGCGGTGCCGCCCGTCGAACAGCCCGGGCACGCCCAGGTGCCCCAGCCACTCGAACACCTCGCCCGGGACCACCTCGGTGACCTCCGGCCTGATCGGCAGGGCCCGGCCGCCGGGCGGCTGCAACCGCATCGACAGCCGAGCCCCCACCGCGGCGGTGCCGGCGGCGCTCGGGATGAACGGGTTCCACTCGGCGTAGGACGCCAGATCTGTCAGGTGCGCCCAGACCGTCCCGGGCGGCGCCGCGATGTCGATGCCGGTCTCGATCGGGTGCTGCATCCGATGCCTCCGGGATGTCGGTGGGTGCCCCCGACGTCCTACCGCATCGACGGCGGGCGCAGCGCCTCCGGGACGACGGCGGTCTCGCCGGTCGCCGTCTTCGCGCTGGGGACGCCCTTGAACTTGTAGGGCACCGTGCCGACCCCGGGCTGGATCACGTACGCCGCACCCGGCTCGGCCTGCCCCCAGGCCATGACCATCGCGTCGGCGACCTCCTCGGCGGTGAGCACGGGGAAGCCGGCCGCGGTGAACTGGTCGCGGATGCGGTCGATGATCGCGGTGTCGGCGAAGCCCGGGCAGATCGCCGAGATGGTCGTCCCCTCCGCGGCCAGCCGCGGGGCCATCGAGCGGACGAAGGCGATCGCCCCGCCCTTCGCGACGCTGTAGCCCGGGTCGGTGGCCATCGGCGAGAGGCCGGCCAGCGAGGCGGTGACGACGATCGCCCCTCCCCCGGCGCGCTTGATCGCCGGACGGGCCGCGGCGACGCCGTAGACGACGCCGAACAGGTCGATGTCGACCACCCGCATGAACTCGTCGAGGTCGAGCACGTCGTCGCTCTTGGCCGCCGAGATCCCGGCGTTGAGGTAGGCGGCGTCGAGGCGGCCGTGGTCGCCCTCGATGCGGGCGACCAGCGCCTCGTTGGCAGCGCGGTCGGTGACGTCGAGGACGGCGAACTCGCAGCCGAGGTCCGCGGCGACCTGCCGGTTGCGCTCGCTGTCGAGGTCGGCGAGGACGACGGTGACCTCGCGCTCGCGCAGCTTGGTGGCGAGGGCGCGGCCGAAGCCGCCGGTCCCTCCGGTGATCAGGGCGACGGAACCGGGACGGGGGGCGGGAGTGGTGGAGGTCACCCCCGCATCACATCACGCGTTGCGGAGGAACCGGTCGAGCACCCGGACGCCGAAGCGCAGCGACTCCACCGGCACCCGCTCGTCGATGCCGTGGAACAGCGAGGCGAAGTCCAGGTCCGAGGGCAGCCGCAGCGGCGAGAAGCCGAAGCAGCGCATGCCCAGGCGCTGGAAGCTCTTGGCGTCGGTGCCACCGCTCATGGTGAACGGCACCGGGCGGGCACCGTCGTCCTCGGCCTTGAGCGCCGCCACCATCTGGTCGACCAGCGGCCCGTCGAACGTCGTCTCCACCGCCTGGTCGTGCACCAGCCACTCGCGCTGCACGCCCTCCCCGACCAGGCCGGCGAGCTGCCGCTCGAACTCCTCCTCCTGGCCGTAGAGGAAGCGCCCGTCGACGGTGGCGCTCGCGGTGCCGGGGATGACGTTGGCCTTGTACCCGGCGTCGAGCATCGTGGGGTTGGCGGTGTTGCGCAGGGCCGCCCCGATCATCCGGCTGATGCTGCCCAGCCGGGCCAGCGCGAGCTCGGGCTCGGCGAGGTCGACCTCGATGCCGTAGGCGTCCTCCACCGCGGCGATGAACTGGCGCATCGGCGGGGTGAGGGTGAGGGGGAAGCGGTGGCCGCCGATGCGGGCGACGGCCTCGCACAGCCGGGTGACGGCGTTGTCCTCGTGCAGCATCGAGCCGTGCCCGGGCTTCCCGCCCGCCGTGAGCCGCATCCAGGCCAGGCCCTTCTCGGCGGTCTGGACGAGGTAGAGGCGCAGGTCGTCGCGGACGGTGATGCTGAAGCCGCCGACCTCGCTGATCGCCTCCGTGCAGCCCTCGAGCAGGTCGGGGTGCTCGTCGACGAGGAAGTGGGCGCCGAGCTTGCCGCCGGCCTCCTCGTCGGCGACGAAGGCCAGCACGATGTCGCGGGGCGGCTGCACGCCGGTGCGGGCCCAGTCGCGCACGAGCGCCAGCACCATGGCGTCCATGTCCTTCATGTCGACCGCCCCGCGGCCCCAGATGTAGCCGTCGCGCTCCTCGCCGGAGAACGGGTGCACGCTCCACTCGGCGGGGTCGGCGGGGACGACGTCGAGGTGGCCGTGCACCAGCAGCGCGGGGCGGCCGGGGTCGGTGCCCGGGATGCGGGCGACCAGGCTGGCCCGGCCCGGCTCGGACTCGTGGATGACGCTGCTGATCCCGACCTCGTCGAGCTTGCCGGCGACCCACTCCGCGGCCTTCCGCTCCCCCGCGCTGGTCGCCGTGCTGCCGGTGTTGGTCGTGTCGATGCGGATCAGCTCGGAGAGCAGCCCGGCGACCTCGTCCTGGGCGCCGGCGAGCGGGGCGGGGGTGTCGGCCATGGGCGCGATCGTGCCACCCCGGCCGGTTCACCCGGGTGGGTGATCGGGTACTCGGGCGTCCGGAACCTCCGGCCGATCACCCTGTGCGTGAGGTCGTTGCGCGCCTTCGGCGCCCGTGAGCCCCGTGCCGCTGCCCGGCACGCCACCGCCCTGCTGGCCGTCAGCGCGGTGATCCTGCTGGTCCTGCCCGTCTTCTACGAGTCCGACGGCGGGACCGCGGCGTCGCTCGCGCACTGGGTCGGGATCGCCGCCCTCGTCGGCGCCTCGGCGGTGTGCCGGCTGGTGGACCCCGTCGTGCTGGACCGGTGGCACATGGGTCTGGTGCTCGGCCTGGGCGCCGTGGTGCTCACCGGGACGCTGAACCTGCTGACCTCGGACGTCTCGGCCGGAGCCCAGGCGTTCTACGCGTTCCCCGTGCTCTGGAGCGCCGTGCACCTGCGGACGCCCGCGGTGGTGCTCGTGACGGCGAGCGCGCTGGCCGCGGACCTGGTCACCCTGCTGGTGCTGCTGCCCGCGCCGCTGGCGCTGGCGGACTTCCTCTTCTTCGGCTCCCTGCTCGCGGTGATCGCCGCGCTGCTGGTGCGCGCCGGCCGCACCCAGGAGCGGCTGGTGGCGGCGCTGCAGCGGCAGCTCACCGTGGACTCGCTCACCGGGCTGGCCACGCGGCGGGCGTTCGACGAGGCGCTGGGGCGGGCGCTGGACCGCCCGGTGCCCGGCGGCACGGCGCTGGTGCTCATCGACGTCGACTCGTTCAAGACGATCAACGACACCTACGGGCACCCGGTCGGCGACGACGTGCTGGTGCACCTGGCCGGGGTGCTGCGCGGCCGCATCCGCAGCGCGGACGCGGTGCTCTCGCGGCTGGGCGGCGACGAACTCGCCGTGCTGCTGCCCGGGTGCGCCCGGGAGGTCGCCGCCCGGCGTGCCGCGGAGCTGCTGGATGCGGTGCGCGCGGAGCCCTTCGCGCTGCCCGACGGCTCGTTGCTCTCGCTGTCGATCAGCCTGGGCGTGGCCCACCTCCCGCGGCACTCGCGCGACCGGCGGGGGCTGTACACGTCGGCCGACGCCGCCCTCTACGACGCCAAGCGGGACGGCCGCGGCCGGGTGGCGCTGGCCGCCGGCTGACCCGCCACGACGCCGCCGGGGGGTGCGTGATCGGCGCCCGGCGGTCAGGTAGTCTTCTCCACGCACTCGTCCGGGTGGCGGAATGGCAGACGCGCTAGCTTGAGGTGCTAGTGCCCTTTATCGGGCGTGGGGGTTCAAGTCCCCCCTCGGACACAGCCTCACCCCGGTGTTCCTGCAGGTCAGGAGCCCGGGGTGTTTCGATTTCGGAGGCTCCGAGGCCTTCGTGATACCCGCGTGATACTTCGCGACCCGGATCAGCCCTCGAGCAGCGCGGCGAAGCGGTCGGCCGCCTGACGGCCCATGCCGGGGTGCACGTGCTGGTAGACGGTGAGCGTGATGGTGGCGCTGGCGTGGCCCAGGCGTTCCGAGACGACCTTCACCGGCACGCCGTCGGCCAGCAGCAGCGTGGCGTGCGTGTGGCGGAGGTCGTGCAGCCGAATTGCCGGCAGCCGCTCCACCCCCAGCGCCTTCCGCGCTTGGACAACTTGGCCGGCGAATCGGCGGGAGAACCGCTCGGGGTGCCGATGGCTGCCGTCCAGGTTGCTGAGCACGAGCGCCGAGTCACGCACGAGGTCGAGTGCCAGCAGTCCGCGAGCTGCGCGGTAGGCACGGAGCGCGGCCACCGTGCCCGCGTCCAGATCGACGACGCGTGCCCGACCCGTCTTGGTCGGGCCCTCGACCAGGCGTTCACCGGCACCTTTGGTCTTCACCACGCCGATGCTGCGACGCACCGCGAGCCGACCGGCGTCCAGGTCGACGTCGCGCCAGCGCAGGGCCAGTGCCTCTCCACGGCGCATCCCGGTCGCCGCGAGCAGCCGCCACCCCATTGCGAGGTCCCGGTCGCGGGCCTCCGCCCAGCCAAGGAACCGGCCGAGCTCGGCCGCCGTCCACGCCTGCATCTCCGGTGGACGGGCCTCCGACGGGCTCGGCGGTGTTGACCGATCGGTCGGATTGACCGAGAGCCGCCCCTGTTTGACCGCGTCGCCCAGCGCCGACCGCAGGATGGTGTAGACGTAACGCACCGTCCGGGCGGAGAGGCCGCCCTGGCCGTCGGCCCGGCCAGACTCCTCCAGCCTGCGCATCCAGGCGTCCACCCCTGGACCGGTGAGACGGGCGACCGGCTGCGAACCCAGGTACGGATCGATGTGCAGCCGGATGTTTTTCCGATACGAGGCCAGGGTTGAAGGGCTGAGCCGCTGGGCCTGAACCCACTCGGCCAGGTAGGCGTCGAGACGGTGCTTCGACGGCTCGACCCACTCCCCTACTTCGGTCTTGCGGACTTCCGCGCGCAGAGCCGCAGCGGCATCTCTCCTGGTCTTGAAGCCGCGCTTGAGGACGACGCGCTTTGTCCCGTCGGCCCGCTGGGCCGTGAACTTGATCAGGAAGCGTGGGCCAGCTTTGGTCATGTATTCGCTGATCCCGCCCTCGCCCGCCTGCCGTCTCCGTGGCTTCGCCATCACAGACCTCCATCGTTCGACCTCGCGCACTCGCTGCCAGCCGGATGACTTCTATAGGCAGCCACTGCCTACGACTACGGAACAACCAGGGGCAGCCCGACAGCCGGCGCCGGCTTGCATCTGTGGACGCGACTCGACGCTGTGGACCACGGTCAGCAACCCAACCGCGCGGCCGAGCGCCAGTACCCGCGAAACCCTTCACGAGCGGCCTACCGAATTCCTCCCGATATTCTCCGGTAGGGCCTCCATGGGGTAGTTCGCGCGCCGACGAAGTCTGTCCCGACCGACAGCGACGTCTTGTCGCTCAACGGCACGCCGCATGCTCGCTGGCCTTCTCTTGACCGGGGCCTCGCCGGGACCTGACCCACGTGGTTAAGTCTGTCGATCGTCACGGTCTCGACCTGATCGGGCTGCACATGCACATCGGTTCAGGAGTGGACTACGGAAACCTCGAGCGGTGTGCGGATCGATGGTCCGAGACGCCAAGAGGATCCACCACGACGTCCGCGCCATCTCCGCGAGAGGTGGCCTCACCGTCAGGGAGACAGCCGCCGATCCGATTGTGGACACGGACCGGTATTTCTGGCTCTGGGACGACGCACGCGATGAACTAGCCGCTCACCTGGGCCACCACGTGCGACTGGAGATTGAATCGGGGCGCTTCCTCGTCGCAAACTCCGGAGTGCTCGTCGCCGAGGTCCGTGCGTTCACGCGGATGGGCTCGAACCGATTCGTCCTGGTGGACGCTGGCTTCAACGGTCCCATCCGGCCTGCCCTGTATGGCAGCAGTCACGGCACCGAGGTCATCACCCGCGAGGGAGACAGGCGTGACGCGGAAGTGTCGGCCACAGTGCTGGCCGGGCCCCTGTGTGAATCAGGAGACGTCTTCACCCAGAGTCCGGACGGCGACGTTCAGCACGCACCACTGCCGGCCGTCGTAGTCGGCGACCTCGTCGTCTTCATGAACGCCGGGGCGTACGCGGCCAGCATGTCGTCGAACTACAACTCACGGCCACTCGCACCTGAGGTCCTCCTCGATGGAGATGCTGTACGACTCATCCGACGACGACAGACGATCGACGACCTCCTGGCCCTGGAGAACGTGACCGACTGAACACCAGGTCGTCTCAGGCCGCCCAACGACTACCGATGTAGCTCCGAAAGCGGCAACGGGCCAGGGGATTACAGTTCGTCACTGCTCGCCTCAATGGGTACGCGAAGCCTCCCGCCGGCAGTGCGGCCAAGCTCGCTGACGTGCTTGCCCCTCGAACTAGCGAAACTGGTTCTGCCTGGAGTGTGAGGGCCGGATCCCCTCGCCGGGGCGGCAGCGGCACTGCCCACCGGCACCGTCGGACTTGAGCCACCGATCGGTCCGGTCCAGGGCCACTGCCTGTCCTGGGGCGACCGCAGCCTACGGTTCTGCCTCACCCTGGGGGCGCGGAGATCGCCGGACGCGTCCACTGGACAACTGTCGTCCTCACCGCGCCTCCTGGGCCGCGCAGTGCCCGCCGGAGCCGCCGACCTGACGGGCCGGGAGGTGCGCCGTCCGACGGGGCGATTCCTGCGGGCACTCAAGGTTGTCTCGACATCCGACGACAACGGAAGCAAAAGGCGCAGAAGCCGAACCATCCATCTGAGCGTGTCAGTCGCTCCGCGTGTTGCCTTTGTTACTGACGGTCACGCTGGGACGCTGCGTCAGCTCTTCCACGCCGCACCCTCTTCCCCAGGGAGCGACATGCTGTCGAGCCGTCCGGGCTCACGCCGGTCCACCACACCGCGAAGCGCGCGCCGCCCATGGGGCGCACCGCGCTCCGAATCTGTGCGTCCGACGTCTCGGCGTGCCGGTGGGCTACGGACCGTGTTCGTCGGCGCGCTGAGCGGTGCAATCCCGCTCGGCAGCACAGCTCCGGCCGTGGCAGTCCCGCCACCGCCCCCGAACCCGAGCGACACGCAGATCGGCGCCGCGCAGTCCGCGCAGGTCGCCGCCGCCGCCGAGGTCGGCCGGATCGCCGCGCTGGTGGCCGCCGCCCAGTCCGAACTGGAGCGCGTCACTGTGCAGGCCGAGGCGGCCACCGCGGCCTACCTCGCCGCCGAGGAGGCCTTCCAACAAGCTCAGGCGACCGCCGACCAGACCGCCGCCCAACTGCAAATCGCCTCGGACGCCATCGACGCGTCCGTGGCCCGCCTCGGGACGTTCGCCCGGGACAGCTACATGACCGGAAGCACCTTGACCACCACCGCGGCGCCGCTGGACTCCGCCGGTCCCGGTGAGCTCATCCGGCGGCGCTGCTGGACTACGTCGGGGACACCCAGGTCGACGTCCTCCACCAGCTCGAGATCGCCCGGGTGCAGCAGGCCAACGCCGACTCCGCGGCCCGAGCCGCCCGGGACGCCATGGCCGCCGCGGAGACCGAGGCCGAGGCGGCCAAGGCCGCCTCCGATGCCCAGGTGGCCGCTCAGCAGGCCGCCTACACCCAGGTCACCGCCGAGAAGACCGGCTATGAGCAGCAGCTGCAGGCCGCCCAGATCCGCGTCCTCGAGCTTCAAGGGGCGCGCGACGCCTACCAGCAGTGGCAGGAGCAGAAGGCTGCCGAGGAGGCCGCCGCCGCCGCGGCCGCCTCCCGGGCTGCGCAAGAGGCGGCCGCTGAGGCCGCTGCGGCCCGCGCCGCGGCCGCCGGCACCGGCTCCGCCGACTCCTCCCGGGAGGGTGCTGTCGCTACCGGATCGTCGAACTACGTCAAGCCCACGTCCGGACGGGTCAGCAGCTGCTTCGGTCCGCGGTGGGGGACGATGACCTACGGGTTGGACATCGCCGCCCCCATCGGCACCCCGATCTACGCGGCCACCTCCGGCGTGGTCAAGCGCGCCGGAACGGCGACGGGATTCGGGCTGGCCGTCTACATCCTCGGCGACGACGGCGCGGTCACCGTCTACGGACACATCAACCGCTACTTCGTCAACGCCGGGGAACGCGTGGTCGCCGGTCAGCAGATCGCCGAGGTCGGCAACCGCGGCCAGTCGACCGGCCCGCACCTGCACTTCGAGGTGCACCCGAACGGCGCCATGTACAGCGGGGCCGTGGACCCGGTGCCGTGGCTCCGGGCCCGCGGCGTCAGCATCAGCGGCTGCTGACCCGGGACTCGATGGATTACCATCGCCTCGCTCCGACGGAGCACCGCTGATGGCGAATGACCGATAGTCGCCCTCGAACCCCCTCATTTCGGGGACGCCTCCTCCCCTGGATGCGACTGGTAGCTGGGAGAGGACTCGGCAAGGCTCCAGGTTGTCACTGCTTGCGGGGCAGCGAGGAGGCCCAAGATGACCACGCTGACCGAGGAGCCCGCCGCTCGGAACTACAGGACCCGCCCTGGCCGCACCCTACGACGCTGGCTGTCTGCTGCGGCCCTCGGCCTCGCCATGGCCGGCGCCCTGCACATCGCCGCGGCGGTCGACCACGTGCCGGCCGGCGAGCTCGCGGTCGGCTTCTTCCTGCTGACCGCCGCTGCCCAGCTCGGCCTCGCGGCGTGGCTGGTGGTGCGCAGCTGGGCCGGGTCGCCGCCGGACCATCGTCTGGTGATCCTCGGCCTGCTGGGAACCGTGGCGCTGCTGGGCCTCTATCTGGTCTCCTACACGACCGATCTGCTCGACGCCTTCGCCGTGACCGACGGGTCAGGGGCCGGTGGGCACTCCTCGTCGTCCTCGGGGCACGGCGGAACCGCGCCCGGGTTCTCGGGGGTCGACCCTGCAACCGGGGTCGACCTCTCCACCGGGGTGGTTCGCTCCGACGGTCCCGTCGCCATGGCCGGAGAACCGGTGGATGCCGGGCACGGTCCGGGGGCGCTGGGCACGGCGACGGTCGCGGCCGAGCTGCTCACCCTCGCCGCCCTCACCGCTCTCCTGGCGCAGACCTGGCGCGGCCGCGCCACCAACGCACTGCTCGCCGTGGGCGTGCTGACCTGGGCGCTGTGGTTCACCGGCGTCCTTGCCTGACGCCCCTCCAGCCGTGACCACGACATGGAATCCACCACCCGCGCCGCCGTCCACGGCGGAAGTCACCGCGCCGGCAGGGGGGGTGCCGCCCCGTGCGGCGAGCATGTCGGTCATCGTCTCGACCTCTGCCGTCTGGGTCTCGGCCATGGTCCGAGCCGGCGCCGTGAGCGCGGGTTGTGCGGCGTTGGCGGCCGCGTACTCGGCCATGTCCTTGGCGCCCTGATGGTGGCGCATCATGTTGCGCCGCTGGCCGGATGCGGAAGGCTGCTGGTCTTCCGGGCACTGCACCTCCGCCTGACGGACACTCCGACGGCGTGGATCGGGCCCCCACCCACCAGCTGCCTTCTTGCCGACCGATATGCACGTCATCGCCCGCATCGCCGTATCGGCCAGCTCCCCCGAAGGGGCGGCAACGGCAGCCGCCGCGCTCGCCTCACATCCTCGATATCAGCCGACGAGGCGGCGCCCGAACCGGTAGCCAGCCTGATCGACGGTCGTGACGGCGACAGGCTGCCCGAACGTCCGGGCGTGCACCATCTGGCCGTTGCCGATGTAGAGACCGACGTGACTGATCGGGTCGTAGAAGAACACCAGGTCACCCGGCTGCAGTTCCCCGCGCGAGACCTCCCGGCCCACGGTCGCCTGCGACCGGCTGGCGCGCGGCAGTGATACTCCCGCAGCCGCATATGCATAGGAGGTCAGGCCGGAACAGTCGAAGCCGTCCGGCCCGGACGCTCCCCAAACGTAGGGATCGCCGACCTGGGCGAGGGCCGTCTCGATGGCGGTGGCACTCGCGCTGCCCGGCACGACGGGTAGCTCGGCGACTTTCGGCGCAGCCAGCGTGGGACCGGCGATCGCGGTGGTGACCGCGGCCTGCTCCTCCGCGGTGAGCCGGGCGAAGTCGGACTCGTACTGCCCGATCCGCGCCTGCACCTCCGCCTGCTGCGCCTGCAGCTGAGCCAGCGCCGCCTCGGCGGTCACGGCGGCCTGGGCCGCCTCCGCCTCGGCCAGCTCGGCCGCTTCCCGGAGGAGAGCGACCTCGGCGATGATCGCGTTCGTGTGGTCGGCAATCGCGTCGAGCGTCGCCATCTGCTGGACGAGCTCGGTCGCGGACTCGCTGCTGAGGAAGGCCGCCACGCGCGACTGATTGTCGGCGATGTAGCCGCTTTGAGCGATGGCGCGCAGCTGCGGCTCGTAGGCGTCGAGCTTGCGCCGGGCGTCGGCTGCCTCGGCGGCGGCAGCGCGCGCCGCCTCCTGATGGCCCGCGACGATCACCTCGGCCTCGTCGATCTGCGCGTCGACCAACGTGAGTTGCTGAGCCGCCTGCCGCACCTGCTCCATGGCCTCTGCGGCGGTCCCGGGTTCAGCGGAGGCCACCGATGGTGACAGCAGGGCGCCGGCGACCACGAGCGCTCCGACCGCGAGGACCGCCCGCGAACGGCGTGGGGTGGTCGTGCGCGAGAGCTGCACCGGTGGCCTCCGTGAGCTGCGCCGGGCCCGGGCAGGGGCCGCGTTCCGTGCGCGTCGTCAACGGACGGTAGGGAGCCGATGTCGAGAAGTACGGCACGGCGCGCTCGGCACAGTGCACCGTGGCATCACGCGCGTCACACACGCCGCAGGAGCGTGCACCCGCCCCGTACGTGCGACCGCGGGCCCGGAACCGGTTGTCGAGCAGTGGGCTATGCAGGAGGGCGCCCCCTCACCAGGGGCGCGCCCTCGTCCACAGCGAGGAATGCCTGCCCACACGGCAAGGCGGACGGCCGGGACGCTGCTATGTCACCTCAAGCCGCCGGATCGAGACTATGGGCTGGTCACGCCGGGTGTGAGACCTCATTGAGGTCTGATCGCTGGTGATCTTGGCCGCGGGACACATCGATGGCCCGGCTCGGTCGGGCCGCGACGGACTGATGCGGCTAGTCGGTCGGAAGGGAGCCCGGAGGCTCAGGATGAAGGTCCGCATAACCCTGCGGCGAGCCCCCCGGCGATCCGCATCGACGGTTACTACCGTTCCTAGTCGTGACTTCGACGCGACCCAGCCTGATGGGCCAGGCTTCTGTCGGCGACAGCTGCACCTCCCGCGGCGCTGACACCGGCACCGGCCGGCTGCGGCGGGGCTCCCGCTGATGGACGGCCTTGCCCAGGTGCAGTCGCGCATCGCCGAGATCCAGGCGCAGCTTGCGCCGCTGGTGACGCGACCTCGCGCAACATCGAGCGACTGGGCGTCCGCTGCCGCCGCCGCCGCCGGCTTGAGCCAGGATGCTCCGCTGCCGTCCCCGAACGCCGTGAGCTCGTCTGCCGGCGCGAGCAGTCCGACGCTCGCGGTCGGCGGAACGGACGGCGGGTCCGCCCTCGTGGCCAAGGCGCGCGAGTATCTCGGAGTGCCCTATCTCTGGGGCGGCACCGATCCCGCCAAAGGTCTCGACTGCTCCGGATTCACCCAGTTGGTCTACAAGAGCCAAGGCATAGAACTCCCACGGGTCTCCTCCCAGCAGGCGACGGCCGGACGAGCGGTCCCATCGATGGGAGAGGCGCGCCCCGGGGATCTGCTGTTCTTCGACTATTCGCCGGATAGGCCCGGCATCGACCACGTAGGGATATACATGGGTGACGGCAAGATGATCGCCGCGCCTCAACCGGGTGAGGTCGTCAAGATCCAGCCAGTGGGCAACCCCACCGTGATCCGCCGCGTACTCCCCTAGGCAGACGCCTAGCGAGTGAATGAGGGGCTGTTTCGCCGGAGCCGAGCCAGGTGTCGAGCCGCCCCAGTGGTGCACGCCGTTCAACGCCGACTCGACGTGCGCTTCTCTTCGTCAGGGGCCCGTTGCCTCCGGTTCGTCCAAGCATCCGGCTGTCAGCACTTGGCGACCACGACTGGTGGCGCCTCCGCCTGCGCCCGTCGGAATCTCGGCCAGGGTGACAATAACCGCCGGATGGCGCGCGCTTGCCCCCAGCACGACGCCGTTGGACCGGCCACCTCCGGCGTCCGTACAGGCGGCCGACGACGCCGTCCCCGAACTCGTCCAGGGCAGACATGTCGATGCTGTCCAAGCCGTTCAGCACACCCACCGCGGAGCTGCCCCGCACGGTATCGCTCGCCCCGCCGAGCGCAGCAGCGCCTTGGTGGATACAGCCACGGTGCAAACAGATATCGCCGAGCTTGTCGCCTACGAAGAGGGCGACGCACATGGCCGATTGGGCGGAGCGCAGAGCGCTCGCGTAACCGGCGCTTCCACCGCCGGCGATGACGTCGTGGGGCATGAGTGTCCCTTTTTGGAGCGGGCCGCATGGCAGAGGGACGGGCTGAGGTGCACCAGAGCCCCTGGTGACTCGTCGCCGGGCGTGGCGACAGCGCCGACACGCGGGCGCGGAGCCGCATCGGGCATTGGGGGCGATGCGGCTCCGCTCGCCGGGTTCTACAGGCCGAAGGCTCCGCCCTCGACGAGGATGACGATGCCCAGCCCGATCAGGACGATCGGGAACAGCACGTGCTCCCAACGCTCCAGCACTTCCGCGGTCGGCTTGCGGGTGGCGACGAAGCGCGCCGCGGCGACCAACACGGCCACCAGAGCGAGGAAGACGACCGAATAGGCGAGGATGCCCGCAGTGCCGACGGTGGCGAAGACCGGCACGTACACCCCGATGTTGTCCCCGCCGTTGGCGAGGGTGACGGCGGCGATGGTCAGCGCGCTGAGCGTCTTGCCGCTGACCTTGCCCTCGTCATCGTCGTCGTCATCACTGCGCCAGACCCGCCAGGCCGCGAGCAGGCCGAGGCTCAGCGGGATGAGTCCGAAGTACGGGATGGCCTCCTCGGGCAGGAAGGTGCGTGCGCCCAGGGCGACGAGCACCGCCGCGGCCAGGATGGCGCCGAATCCGAGGTACTGGCCGACGAGGATCTTCGCGGTGGTGCCGCGCTGGCCGGCGCCCCGGGCGTAGAACAGCGACAGCACGATGATGTCGTCGATGTTGGTGGCCAAGAACAGGCCGAGAGCCTGCAGGGTCCAGGTGAGGAGTTCCATCACTGCCTTCTGTGTCGAGCACCGGCATCGGTCGGCCGGCGAGAGGTTGGCGCCCGGAAAAGTGGCCAGCCACTGGGCCCTCTGGGAGAGGAGGAGCCACCGTGCTGCGGCACCGAGTCGTCAGCCATCGCTTGGATGTGATGACGAATAAGCGGGCTTCGAACCGTCACAAGGTGCGTGTCCGCACGAGCCATGCGTAACGCAGGCCGTCCGGTTCATCGCCATTTAACGATGCTAGCAAAGTGTGCCGATGATGCGCCCACGGAGCGCGCGGATGGCACCGGGCTACCGCAGACCCACCATGGGCGACGACGGCGCGCCGGGCCGCCGTGCCAGTCGGCGAGGGGCTGGACAGAGGGAAGACACCCTGCTACTCATCGCTCTGGGACGATAGTACTGCGTTCAAGCGATGGGTGACCCCGGCATGCTGATGAACCGGATAGAGACCGCACTCGTGAACAGCGGGCCGCGACGGGCGCTGCAGCGGTGGTACGAGACCCCGGCGTTGCTGCGGCTCGGCGGCAGGCTGCCACCGAAGGCACGGGTCGTGGAACTGGGCTGCGGCGCCGGCTACGGCACCGAACTGGTTCTCGAACAGTTCGGTGCCGACAACGTGGACGCCGTCGATCTCGATCCTCAGATGGTCGAACGTGCGCGCCGACGGTTGACCGGCTATGGCGACCGGGTCCGGCTCGTCACCGGGGACGTGACCGACCTGCGGCAGGCGCTGGGGGCGGTGGACAGCAGCTATGACGCGGTGTTCGAGTTCGGGATCCTGCACCACGTCGAAGATTGGCGCGCGGCCGTAGGTGAAGTCGCTCGAGTGCTGCGGCCGGGTGGCCGCTTCTACTTCGACGAGGTGACCGCCGATGCGCTGGCCACCCGGGGGTATCGGTGGTTGTTCGACCACCCGACCCACGACCGGTTCACCGCCGCAGAGTTCATCGCCGAGCTCGAGCGGCAGGGCCTGGTCGTAGGCCAGCGGTGGCTGACTCGGATCCGCGGCCACTATCTCCTCGGCGTCGGTGACCGGCCGGCTCCTCCGCTCGGTTGAGGAGGCCGCCCATACCGCTTTCACTCCCCCGGCGATTCGCCTCCGCGCCGGACGCATCGGCCGACCCGCACGTGGTCCGCCTGCTACTCGACGCACGCCGTGCATATCGCGGCGGTCCGGCCGCGGTCGCGGCCCGTCAGAGCGCCCGGCTGGCCGACATGGTCGCCTTCGCCCGGAGCCGGTCGCCCTACTACCGGCAGCGGTACGCCGGGCTGCCGGATCCGATCGAGGACCCCTCACTGCTGCCGGTGACCGGGAAGCGCGACCTGATGGTCCGGTTCGACGAGGCCGTCACCGACCGGCGGGTGACCCGGGCGGCGGTAGAGGCGTTCGTCGCCGATCCCACCCTGGTCGGGCGCCCCTTCCTGGACGGCTACACCGTGACCACCACATCCGGCACCACGGGCGTCAGGGGCCTGTTCATCATCGACCAGTGGGCCCTGGCGGTGGCAACGGCGATGGGCGGGCGCATGCGCAGCAGCTTGAAGCGCCCCAGGTTTCGTGCCGCTCTCATACGGGCTGCTCCTGCGGGATGAGGGCAGCGTAGTGGGCCTCCTCGGCCTCGTTCGGGGTGATCATTCC
>NZ_SSXB01000051.1:0-28614 GCF_021698995.1 Blastococcus sp. KM273129
GCGCTCGACCCGCCCGGTCTCCCGTGGCTCCGGCAGCGCCTGCGGCAGCGACGCCATGGCGCAGATGCTCCACCTCCCCGCGCGCCCGGACCATCCCTTTCCCCGCGGTCCGGCGCTACGGTGGCGCCTCGCCGTCCCGCACCGGCAGGTGGGCGGCGGTGCGGCCGGGAGGTGGCTGCCGTGCGCGCTGGCCGGGCCCTCGCAGCGGCGCTGCTGGCGCTCGCCGCAGTCCTCGGCTGCACCCGTGCCGAGCCCCCGCCGGAGGACCCGGAGGTGATCCGGTTCGCCTCCTACGACTTCCCCGAGAACCAGATCCTCGTCGAGGTCTACGCCGAGGCCGCCCGCCGCCGTGGCCTGCCGGTCTCGGTGCAGCACGGCATCGGCACCCGGGAGGTGGTGTCCCCGGCGCTGCAGCAGGGCGTGGTCGACGTCGTCGTCGACTACCTCGGGACGGCGCTGTCCTTCGCCCGCCCGCGGTTCCCCCGGCCGCCGGAGGAGCCCGGGCAGATGCACGCCGTCCTCTCCCGCACGATGGGCGGGCGCGGGGTGGACGTCCTGACCCCCGCCGCGGCGGAGGACCAGAACGGCTTCGTCGTCACCGCGGGGTTCGCCGCCGAGCACGGGGTGAGCCGGCTCTCCGACCTGGTGCCGCTCGCCGGCGCCCTCACCTTCGGCGGGCCGCCGGAGTGCCCGGACCGTCCGTTCTGCCTGCTCGGCCTCGAGCAGGTCTACGGGCTCCGGTTCGGCGCCGTGACCAGCATGCCGTCGCGGGCGGCGACGCTGGAGGCGCTGCTGTCCGGGCAGGTGCAGGTGGGCATGCTCGAGACCACGGACGCGCGGCTGGCCACCGCGCCGCTGGTGCTGCTCGTCGACGACCGGGGGTTGCAGCCCCGGGAGAACGTGGTGCCGATGGTGCGGGCGGAGGTGCTCGACCGGTGGGGCGCCCCGTTGCGGGAAGCCCTCGACGACGCGAGCGCGCGGTTGACCACCGAGGACCTGGTCGGGCTCAACCGGGCGGTCGAGTTCGACGGTCGCACGCCCGCGGAGGCCGCCCAGGCCTGGTGGGACGCCGAGTAGGGCCTCAGACGATGGCGCTCGCCCCGGTCACCCCGCGGCCGACGATCAGCGTGTTGACCTCGCGGGTGCCCTCGTAGGAGTAGATCGCCTCGGCGTCGGCGACGAACCGGCCCACGTGGTTCTCCAGGAGGATGCCGTTCCCGCCCATGAGCTCGCGCGCCCAGCCGACGGTCTCCCGCATGCGCATCGTGCAGAACGCCTTGGCCAGCGACGCGTGCTCGTCGGTCATGGTGCCGGCCATCTGCAGCTGCGACAGCCGGGCGCACATGGCCGCCGACGCGGTGATGTTGCCCAGCATGCGCACCAGCAGGTCCTGCACGAGCTGGAACTCCACGATCGGCTGCCCGAACTGCTCGCGCTCGAGGGCGTAGCGCAGCGCGTGCTCGTACGCGCCGCGGGAGCAGCCGACCGCCGACCACGCCACGCCGGCGCGGGTCATGCGGAGGACGTCCGCCGTCGCCCGGAAGCTGTGCGCCTCCTGCAACCGGTTCGCCTCCGGCACGCGCACGCCCTCCAGGGTGATGTGCGCGTTCTGCACCGCGCGCAGCGCGATCTTGTCCTTCAGGTCGACGGTGGTGAAGCCCGGCGTCCCCTGCTCGACGACGAAGCCGAGCACCCGGTCGGTCTCCACGTCCCGCGCCCAGATGATGACCAGGTCGGCGAAGCTGGCGTTGCCGATCCACTTCTTCTCGCCGTCGAGCACCCACGAGTCGCCGTCCCGGCGCGCGGTGGTGCGCAGGCCCCGGGCGACGTCGGAGCCGTGTTCGGGTTCGGTCAGCCCGAACGCCCCGATCAGCTCCATGCGGGCCATCGCCGGCAGCCAGCGCTCCTTCTGCTCCTCGGAGCCGCACAGGTGGATCGAGCCCATGGCCAGGCCGCCGTGCACGCCCATGAACGTCGAGATCGACGGGTCGCCCTTGGACAGCTCCATGGCGATCATGCCGTCGACCAGCGAGGAGCGCCCCGGGCAGCCGTACCCCTGGAGCGACACGCCGGCGATGCCGAGCCCGGCCATGGCCGGGATCAGCTGGCGGGGGAACTCGGCGCGGGTCCAGTACTCGTTGATGATCGGCGTGACCTGCTCGTCCATGAAGGTGCGCACCCGGTGCAGCAGGGCCCGGTCGTCCTCGTCGAGCAGCGCCTCGAGGTCGTAGAAGTCCGACGTGATCGTCGACGGGTCGCTCATCGCGGTGCGGCCTCCTGGGTCGGATCGGTGGGCTGCACCTACCCGGGGTCGCCGGGCGCAACCAGGCGTGCCGCCGGGTCGTCGCGGGCACGGAACCCCGACCGACCGATCGACCGGAGGACCGCGTGACCAGATCCATCGCCGACCAGACCACCGAGGAGCTGGGCGGGCCGGGCAGCGTGCTCGTCCGCCAGCGCCGCGACCACGAGGAGCTCGACCGGCTGCTGCACGAGCTCGACGGTGCCGAGGGCACCGCGCAGGAGGAGGTGCTCACCCGCATCGACCGGCTGGTGTTCAGCCACGCCTTCGCGGAGGAGACCGTGCTGTGGCCGGTCATCCGCCGGGTGCTGCCCGACGGTGACGCGCTGACGCTGCGGGTGGAGCAGGAGCACCAGGAGGTCAACGAGCTGGTCAGCGCGCTCGAGCGCGGCGGTCTCGACGACCCCGAGCGGCCGGCGCGGCTGCGGCGGCTGGTCGAGGTGCTGCGGGAGGACGTCCGGGACGAGGAGGACGTGATGCTCCCCCGGCTCCAGGAGCGGCTCAGCGCCGAGGAGCTGCGGTCGCTGGGCCGGCGCTGGGCGCTCATGGCCCGGATCTCGCCCACCCGGCCGCACCCGACGGTGTCCCGGCGCCCGCCCGGGAACGTGCTCTCCGGGTTGCCGCTGTCGCTGATCGACCGCACCCGCGACGTCGTCGACGCCGGGGTGCGCCGCGCACCGGACCGGTTCGTCCCGGCCGGGCGGGCGGTGAGCACGGGGCTGGCCGCCGTCGCCGGGGTGGTCGAGCGGGTGCCGCTCGCCCGCCGCGGGGACCGGCCGCCGACCAGCCGCTGAGACGGTGGAGGGCCCGCACCTCCCGGCGCGGGCCCTCCACCGCAGGCCCCGTCCCCCTCACCCCGGGCGTGCGAGGGGTGAGGGGGACGGGGTCCTTCCTCAGGTGGTCTGCTTGTCGTCGGGCTCGTCGCGGGCGTCGAGCTGGATCTCCTTCTCGGCCCGCGGCACACCCTCCTTCAGCTCCTTGGTGCGCTCCACCTCGGCGTCGAGCTCGATGCCGAACAGCAGCGACAGGTTGATCAGCCAGAACCAGATCAGGAAGATCACCACGCCGGCCAGCGCCCCGTAGGTGGCGTTGTAGCTGCCGAAGTTCGCCACGTAGAAGGCGAACGCGGCCGAGGCCACGACCGCGACGAGGATGGCGACGCCGGCGCCGGGCGTCACGAACTTGAAGCCGCGCAGCTTGGCGTTCGGCGTCGAGTAGTAGAGCACCGCGATCATCAGCGCCAGCAGCACGAGGATGACCGGCCACTTCGCCCAGGACCAGATGGTGAGGACCGTGCTGCCCAGGCCGATGGCCTGGCCGATCGCGTCGACGACCGGGCCGCTGAGCACCAGCATCGCCAGGATCAGGGCGGCGAACAGGATGCCGACCAGGGTGATCAGCAGCTGGAGCGGCTTCAACTTGTAGAACTTCCGGCCTTCACGCGTCTCGTAGACGACGTTCGCGGCGCGGGTGAAGGCGCCCACGTAGCCCGAGGCGCTCCAGATGGCACCGGCGAGACCGAGGATCAGACCGAGACCGGCCGCCGTCGAGCTGCCGGCGACCTGCTGGATCACCGGGTCGAGCGTCTCCGCGGCGCTCGCCGGGACGACCTCGGTGAGCGCGGTGGTGAGCTCCTCGGGGTCGGTCAGCAGCCCGACGATCGACGCGAGGGCGGCGAGCGCGGGGAACAGCGCCAGGACGCCGTAGTAGGTCAGCGCCGCGGCCCAGTCGGTGAGGTTGTCCTCGCTGAACTCCTTGAGCGAGCGCTTCAGCGTGCCGCCCGTCGTCGGCTTGGGGTCCGCACCGGTGGGGGCGTAGTCGGCTCGCGTTCCGCTGATGTTGTCGTCCTGCGGCGCGGGATCGCCGCCCGCGCGGTTGTCGGTGAAGCGCGTCTCAGCCTTCGCGCGGCTGGACGAGCCGGTGGATCGAGCCATGTGTGGTCCTCCGGGGACGAGGGCGGTCGCGCCTCTCGATGCCCCGGACGGGGTGGTTCCATGCCGGACGCGCCCGTAACGCTTCGGTCGCACCGGTCCGGTGGCCTCAGCGCACCCCGGAGACCGGGGACCACTCGCCCGCGCCGGCGGTCGCCTCCTCCACCTCCGCGAGGTCGCCGTGCCGCCGGTGCGGTCGGTCGCCGCGCACACCGATCAGGGCCACCAGCACGACGACGGCCGAGGCGGCGACGCCGACGAGGGCGACCAGCGTGAAGGCCAGGGCCCGCGGCAGCCCGGTTGCCGGGTCGAGGCTGCCCGCGATCAGCGTGACCGCGAGCGTGCTGCCCAGCGCCTGGCCCACCGAGCGGGCGATCGAGTTGACCGCGTTCGCCACGCCCGTCTCGTCCTCCCGGACGGCGTCGACGACGAGCGCCGGGAGGGCCGCGTAGGCCACGGTGACCGACACCTGGGTGAGCAGCCCGGCGAGGATCACCAGCCACGGCTCGCCGCGCGCCCCGGCCAGCAGTCCGAAGCCCGCGACCCCGGACAGGGCGCCCGCGGTGAGCGTCGGCAGACCGCCCACCCGGCCGACGACCCGGCCCGCGAACGGGGCGAGCAGGATGCCCACCACCCCGCCGGGCAGCAGGTAGACCACCGCCGCCTCCAGCACGCTCGCGTCGAAGCCGTAGCCGGTGACGGCGGGGTCGGCCTGCACGTACTGCAGGACGGCGAGGAACGAGGCGAACAGCGCGATGCCGCTCATGACGCCGGCCACGTTGGGCACCACGGTGCGCCGGTCGGTGAGCATCGCGGGCCGCACCAGCGGCTCGGGAGTCCGCCGCTGCAGCACGACCCACCCGGCGAGGACGGCGACCGCGCCGATCGAGCAGCCGATCGTGCCGGGCGAGACCCAGCCCCAGGTGGGGCCCTGGGAGAGCGGCAGCAGCAGGAGGACCAGGCCCAGGCCCAGCACCAGCGCGCCCCACCAGTCGATCCGGCCGCGGGCGGACACCGGGCGGCGCGGGAGCAGCCACGCGGCGAGCGCCAGCGCCAGCAGGGTGATGCCCAGCCCCAGCCAGAAGGCGTGCCGGTAGTCGCCGCCGTCCCCGGTCAGCAGCCCGGTGGCGACGAGGCCGGCGACGCCGCCGACGGCCAGCGTGCTGCTGACCACCGACATCGCCACGCTCAGCCGGGCCTCGGGGAGCTCGCGGCGCAGCACGCTGATCGACAGCGGGAAGAGCCCGTAGGAGGCGCCCTGCAGGACCCGGCCGGCCAGCAGGAGCGGCAGGGACTCCGTGAGGACGATGAGCAGGGTGCCCAGGGCGACCGCGACCAGGATGCCGAGGATCACCGGGCGGGCGCCCCTCAGGTCACCGAGCCGGCCGAGCACCGGGGTGAGGACGGCGGCGGCCAGCAGGTTGGCCGTGAGCACCCAGCCGGCTGCCCCGGGGGAGACGCCGAGCTGCTCCTCGATCCGCCCGAGCGCCGGGACGACCAGGCTCTGCAGCAGCGAGAGCGTGGTGACGCCGAGGGAGAGCGCCACGACCAGTCCCACCGGACGGGTGCCTCGAGCCGCACCGGCCCCGGGGGCTGCTGTGGCATCGGGCACGTCCTGATGCAACCACGCCGCCCGTCCCCGCTCGGCTCGGGTGACGGGTGTGCAACGTGTCACACCCCCTCAGGTGAACTCCCGGAACCGACGATTGAGACGGCGGAGATCGGGGGACAGTGAGGCCCGACGACGTGCCGCCGCCCATGACCCGGTGGCGGCATCCGCGAGTTGTGCGAGGAGAGAGTGCAGATGATGTTGTGGCCGGCCGTGACCCTGCTGGGGTTCCTGGTCCTGACGGCCCTGGTCATCGCGATGGGCACCCAGTCCACCGCCCGGTACGAGCAGGAGCAGCGCGCGGCCACCCGCGCCGCGAAGCCGCGCGCCACCGGTTCCGAGACCGTCGGAGCCGCGCGCGCCGCCTGAGCCGAGCACGCCGACCGCCCCGCCGTCCACCCGGACGGCGGGGCGTCGTCGTCTCAGAGCCAGGCGTCGCGGGCGTCGAGCACCGTGCGGTCCAGCGACTCCAGCAGGTCAAACCAGGCACGCGTGCGGGGCAGCTCCCAGCGCCAGAAGTACCGCGCCGCGGCGCGCTTGCCCTCGTGGAAGTCGGTGCTGCCGGCCTCGGCGGCCAGCGCCTGCTCCAGCCACAGCCAGCCCACGACGACGTGCCCGGCGGCCTCCAGGTAGACGTGCGAGTTGGCCAGGGCGAGGTCGGGATCGCCGGTGCCCCAGAGCGTCGCCGTCACCGCGCCCATCCGGGCCACCGCGGCGTCGAGGTCGGCGGCGAAGCCGGCCCACTGCGTCCCGGCGGCGCGGGCGGTCGTCGCGCCGATCGTCTCGCCCAGCAGCGCCAGCCCCGCGCCGCCCTGCATGACCACCTTGCGGCCGAGCAGGTCGAGCGACTGGATGCCCTGGGTGCCCTCGTGGATCGGGTTGAGCCGGTTGTCCCGGTAGAACTGCTCGACGGGGTAGTCGCGGGTGTAGCCGTAGCCGCCGTGCACCTGGATGGCCAGGTCGTTGGCGGCCAGCCCCCACTGCGAGGGCCACGCCTTGGCGATCGGGGTGAGCATGTCCAGCAGCAGGTGGGCGCGGTCGCGCTCCTCCTGCGTCTCGGCGGTCTGCTCCTCGTCGACCAGGCGCGCGCAGTACAGACCGAGCGCCAGGCCGCCCTCGGCGTAGGTCTTCGCGGCCAGCAGCATCCGGCGGACGTCGGGGTGCTCGACGATCGGCACCATGGGGGAGGCCGGGTCCTTGGCGCCGGCCGGGCGGCCCTGGGTGCGGGTGCGGGCGTACTCCAGCGCGTGCAGGTAGCCGGTGTAGCCCAGCACCGTCGCGCCCATCCCGACGCCGATCCGCGCCTCGTTCATCATGTGGAACATGTAGGTGAGCCCCTTGTGCTGCTCGCCCACCAGGTAGCCGACGGCGCCGGGCTGCCCACCCGGGGTGTGCACCCCCTCGCCGAAGTTGAGCAGCGTGTTCGTCGTGCCCCGGTAGCCCATCTTGTGGTTGAGCCCGGCCAGGACGACGTCGTTGCGCTCGCCCAGCGAGCCATCGGGGTTCACCAGGAACTTCGGGACGATGAACAGCGAGATGCCCTTCACCCCGGGTGGGCCGCCGGGGATCTTGGCCAGCACCAGGTGGACGATGTTCTCGGTCAGCTCGTGGTCGCCGCCGGAGATCCACATCTTGTTGCCGGTGAGCCGGTAGGTGCCGTCGTCCTGCGGCACCGCCCGGGTGGTGATGTCGGCGAGCGAGGACCCGGCCTGCGGCTCGGACAGCGCCATGGTGCCGAACCAGCGGCCCTCGATCTCGGGCGCGACGTAGGTGTCGATCTGCTCCCGGCTGCCGTGCGCCAGCAGCAGGCGGGCGTTGCCCATCGTCAGGAACGGGTAGGCCGAGGTGCCGACGTTGGCGGCCTTGAACCAGGCGAAGACCGCCTGCCCGACCACGTGCGGCAGCTGCATGCCGCCGAACTCCTCGTCGAACTCGCCGGCCATGAGGCCGGCCTCGGCGAAGACCCGCAGCGCCTGGGCGACCTCCGGGACCAGCTCGACCTTGCCGTCGACGAAGCGCGGCTCGTTCTCGTCGGCCTTCCGGTTGTGCGGGGCGAAGTGCTCGGTGGCGATCTGCTCGGCGAGGTCCAGCACCGCGTCGAAGGTCTCCCGCGAGTGCTCGGTGAACCGCGCGCGCTTGGTGAGGGACTCGACGTCGAGCCACTCGTTGAGCAGGAAGTCCAGGTCACGACGGGACAGGATCAGCGACGACGACGGCACGGGGTCTCCAGGCGCGGGTACGGCGACGAGGTGCGAACCACTTCACACTAGGCCGGTTGCCCGGCGGCCCGGAGGGGGTAGGGGCGGGAGCACACGCAGCCGACCCGAGGGAGCACGCCGTGGAGCTGCCCGCCATCGTCAGCCGAGCGGGAGGTGCGCTGCTGAGCACGCTGCAGCACGTCCGCCTGCCCGGGGTCGGCCAGGCGTCGGTCACCGACGACCCGGCCACCGCCGCCCGCAGGTGGCGGGCGGTCACCGTGCTGCGCACCGCCGAGGAGGTCGGCGCCCTCCCGCCGCCGCTGGACCGGTTCGGCGACCGCATCGAGGTGCGCACCGAGGCCGCGCCGGGGGACCGGGGCACCGAGCTCGCGGCCCGCTTCCGCGGGACGCCGTCCGAGGCGGAGGCCGGGGAGCTGCGGGCGGCGCTGCGTGAGGCCAAGCAGCTGCTGGAGGTCGGTGAGGTGCTCCGCGTGGACCCGCAGCCGCACGGGGTCCGGAAGCCGACGCCGCAGGGGGCGGCGCTGGAGGGCATGACGGAGCGGGCACCGGAGGAGGGGGTCCTGTGAAGGCGGCGACGTGGGCGGGCGTCAACCAGATCGCGGTCGAGGACGTCCCCGAGCCCACGATCCTCAACGACCGCGACGTGATCCTGAAGATCCGCCAGTCGGTCACCTGCGGCTCCGACCTGCACCTCGTCGGCGGCTACATCCCGTTCATGCGGGCCGGTGACGTGATGGGCCACGAGTTCATCGGCGAGGTCGTCGAGGTGGGCAAGGAGGTCCGCGACCGGAAGGTGGGCGACCGCGTCGTCGTCGCGCCGTTCGCCGCCTGCGGCAGCTGCTGGTACTGCCGGCAGGAGCTGTACTCCCTGTGCGACAACGGCAACCCGAACCCGGGCATCACCGAGGGGTTGTGGGGTCAGAGCCCCGGCGGCTGCTTCGGCTACTCCCACGCCATGGGCGGCTACGCCGGCAGCCACGCCGAGTACATGCGCGTGCCCTACGCCGACGTCGGCACGTTCGTCGTCCCCGAGTCGATCCCGGACACCCGTGCGGTGTTCGCCTCCGACGCCGCCTCGACGGGGTGGATGGGGGCCGACCTGGCCGGCACGAGGCCCGGTGACGTGGTCGCGGTCTGGGGCGCCGGTGGGGTAGGGCAGATGGCGGCCCGTGCGGCGATGCTGCTCGGCGCCGAGCACGTCGTGGTCGTCGACCGGGTGCCCGAGCGGCTCCAGCAGGTGCGCGAGCACATCGGCGCCGAGGCCGTGGACTACACGGCCACGGACGTGGTCGCCGAGCTGCGCGAGCGCACCGGCGGGCGCGGGCCGGACGTCTGCATCGAGGCGGTGGGGATGGAGGCGCACGCCCCGGGCGCACCCGGCATCTACGACCAGGTCAAGCAGCAGCTGCGGCTGCAGACCGACCGGCCGACCGCCGTCCGCGAGGCGGTCATGGCCTGCCGCAAGGGCGGCTCGGTCTTCACCCTGGGCGTCTTCGCCGCGATGGTGGACAAGTTCCCGCTGGGCGCGGCCATGAACAAGGGCCTCACGATCCGCGGGGCGCAGGTGCACGCCCAGCGCTACATCCCCGAGCTGCTGCGCCGCATGGAGGCCGGCGAGCTGGTCACCGAGCACCTGGCCACGCACGTCATGCCGCTCACCGAGGCGCCGCGGGGCTACCAGCTGTTCAAGGACAAGGACGAGGGCTGCGTGCGGGCGGTCTTCCAGCCCTGACACCGTGGCACCGTCGTCCTCCGGACGACACCGCGACCAGGAGCCGTCCCCGCCCTGCGCCGGGCCCGGCCGTGCGTGGCGGCGGGGAGCCTCCGGCCCCCGCGCCGCCACGCACCCTGCAGCGCGGGGTGCGTGGCGTCCCGGGGCTCAGCGCGGGGCGTCCGGCCGGTCGCCCGGCTGCCCCACCGGCGGCGGGACCGAGGTGGGGGCCGCCGCGCCCACGGCCTCGGTGGCCTCCTCGACGGGGTCCCCGGGGTCGCTGGTCGCCGTCCCGGCCGCCTCCCCCTGCCGGGCCTGGATGCCCGACTGGGTGCTCAGCGCGAGCTGCGGGAGGAACAGGAAGACGAAGAACCCGACCGCGACGACACCGGCGGCGATGAGGAACACCAGGTCGATCGAGGTCGAGAAGCCCACCTTGAAGGGCTCGGCCAGCGCCGCCGGCAGCTCCTGGATGAAGGAGGTGTCGTCGAGCGAGCTGCCACCGCCGGTGGCCAGCTGCTGGAACTGCGGGGCCAGCTCCGGGTTCGCCCGCACGGTGTCCTGGACGGCCGCGTCGATGTCCTGCGGCAGCCGGGTGAAGAGGATCGACAGGAACGCCGCCGTCCCGATCGTGCCGCCCATCTGCCGGAAGAAGGTCACCGAGGAGGTGGCCACGCCCATCTCCCGCGGGGAGACGGCGTTCTGCACGGCGAGGATGACCGGCTGGAAGTTGAAGCCGAGCCCCAGCCCGAGCAGGACCATGAAGGGCACGAGCGTCCAGACCGAGGTGTCGGCGTCGACCAGGAACGACATCGACAGCAGCGCCGTCACCATGAGCGCGATGCCGGCCAGCGGGAAGACCTTGTACTTCCCGGTCTTCGAGATGGCGATGCCCGAGCTCATCGCCCCGGTCATGATGCCGGCGACCAGCGGGATCATCTGCAGCCCGGCCACGGTCGCGCTGGAGCCCTGGACGATCTGCAGGTACTGCGGGAGCAGCAGGAGCCCGCCGAACATCCCGGCGCCCATGACCACCGAACCGATGCCGCTGACGGCGAAGCTGCGGTTGCGGAACAGCCGCAGGGGCAGCAGCGCGTCGTCCCGGTAGGCGCGCTCGGCCAGGAGGAACAGGGCGAAGCCGGCCGCACCGATCACGTAGCAGGTGACCGCGCCGGCGGAGCTCCAGCCCCAGATGCGGCCCTGCTCGGCGACGACGAGCAGCGGCACGAGGAAGGTGATGAGCGCCAGGGCGCCCGGCCAGTCGATCCGGTGCGGGCGGCTCTCGTGCGGCAGGTGCAGCACCCGCCAGACCGCGGCGAAGGCGAGCAGCCCGAGGGGCACGTTGACCCAGAAGATCCAGCGCCAGCCGTCGACGCCGAGCAGCGTCCCCTGGCCGGCGAGGAAGCCGCCGATGACCGGGCCCAGCACGCTGGAGGTGCCGAAGACGGCCATGAAGTAGCCCTGGTACCGCGACCGCTGCCGGGGCGGGACGATGTCACCGATGATCGCCAGCGCCAGCGACATCAGCCCGCCGGCACCGATGCCCTGGACCGCGCGGAAGGCGGCCAGCTGGTACATCGTGTCGGCGATGCCGCACAGCGCCGAGCCGACGACGAAGATCGCGATCGCGAACAGGTAGAACGGCCGGCGGCCGTAGATGTCGGAGAGCTTGCCGTACAGCGGCGTGGCGATCGTCGAGGTGATCAGGAAGGCCGTCGTCGCCCAGGCCTGCAGGTCGTAGCCCTGGAGGTCGTCGGCGATCGTGCGGATCGCGGTGGCGACCACCGTCTGGTCCAGCGCGGCCAGGAACATGGCGACCATCAGCCCGGCCAGGATGGTGACGATCTGCCGGTGGCTGAAGACGCCGCCGGCATCGGGGGCGGCGGCGGCCGCGCGGGCCTCGCGGCGCGACGCCGCGGTGGTGCGGGTGGAGGTCATGCGGACACCGTCCGGTCGTCGGTCGTGGACATGGGGTCGGAGGGCAGGGTGGCCGCGATGCCGTCGAGCAGCCGGTCGAAGAGCGCGGTGAAGGTCTGCAGCTCCTCGCCGGTCCAGTCAGCGGTCACCTGGCGCAGGTAGGCCTCCCGCTCGAGGCGGAGCCGGTCGAGCTGGGCGCGGCCCGCCTCGGTGATGACGAGGTTGCTGGCCCGGCCGTCGGACTCGTCGGCCGCGCGGCGCACCAGGCCCTGCTCCACGAGGAGGGTCACGTGCCGGCTGACCGTGGAGGGATCGGCGTGCACCAGGTCGGCCAGCGCACCCTGGCGGAGCGGGCCCAGCCGGCACAGCGGGAACAGCAGCACGTGGGCCGCGCGGTCGCGCCCGCCCTCGGCGGTGTGCTGGCTCTTGAGGCCGTGCATGAGCCGCATGAAGCGGGGCAGCTGCTCGCCGAGGACGCCGACGCCGGAGCCGCGGTGGTCGCCGGCTGCGGGGTTGTCCGTCACGGGGCTCCTCGGGGTCGGGGGAGAGGAATGACTGGTGCACGCTACACCTTGTTGTAAGGCGCATGCATCTGTTTCGGCGGGCGGGACGGCCCGGCGCGCAGACGGTGCGATGCTGGGAGGGATCACCCGCCCGCGGTGACGTCACCGAGCCGAAGAGGAGTGCGAGAACCGCCGTGACCGCCCTGCACGAGGACCTGCGGTCCCGGCTGTCGCAGCTGACCCTCCTCGACGAGCACCGGCTGGGCCGCCGGCTGGACGGGCTGCGGCGCACCAGGGACGCGCAGGCACGCGATCAGCAGCGGGCGCGCATCGTTGCCGACGTCGCCGTCGCCGAGGAGCGGATCGCGCGGCGCCGGGCGGCCGTGCCGGCGATCTCCTACCCGGAGGACCTCCCGGTCAGCGCCCGGCGCGACGACATCGCCGCCGCCCTCCGGGGCGCCCAGGTCGTCGTCGTGGCCGGGGAGACCGGCTCGGGCAAGACCACCCAGCTGCCCAAGATCGCGCTCGAGCTCGGCCGCGGCGTGCGGGGCCGGATCGGGCACACCCAGCCCCGGCGGATCGCGGCGCGCAGCGTCGCGGAGCGGATCGCCGAGGAGCTCGGCACGCCGCTGGGCGAGACCGTCGGCTACAAGATGCGCTTCAACGACCAGGTCTCGGACGCGACCCTGGTCAAGCTGATGACCGACGGCGTGCTCCTGGCCGAGATCGGGCACGACCGGCTGCTGCGCCAGTACGACACGATCATCATCGACGAGGCCCACGAGCGGAGCCTCAACATCGACTTCCTGCTGGGCTACCTCGCGCAGATCCTGCCGCGGCGCCCGGACCTGAAGCTGGTCATCACCTCGGCGACCATCGACGTCGAGCGGGTGGCCCGTCACTTCGGGGACGCGCCGGTCGTGGAGGTCAGCGGGCGCACCTACCCGGTGGAGGTCCGCTACCGGCCCGTCGTCGACCCCGATGCGAAGGCGGACGACGAGGGCTACGACCCCGACAGGGACCAGGTCACCGCGATCCTCGACGCCGTCGACGAGCTGGTCGCGGAGGGGCCCGGCGACATCCTGGTCTTCCTCGCCGGTGAGCGGGAGATCCGCGACACCCAGGACGCGCTCGCCGACCGCGCGCTGCCGGGCACGGAGATCGTCCCGCTCTACTCGCGGCTGTCGGCCGCCGACCAGCACAAGGTCTTCGCCCCGCACACCGGACGGCGGATCGTGCTGGCCACCAACGTCGCCGAGACCTCGCTGACCGTGCCGGGCATCCGCTACGTCGTCGACCCGGGGACCGCGCGGATCTCCCGGTACAGCCATCGCACCAAGGTGCAGCGCCTGCCGATCGAGCCGGTCAGCCAGGCCTCGGCCCGGCAGCGGTCGGGTCGTTGCGGCCGGCTCGGGCCGGGTGTCGCGATCCGGCTCTACACCGAGGCCGACTTCGAGAGCCGCCCCGAGTTCACCGACCCGGAGATCCTGCGCACCAACCTCGCGTCGGTGCTGCTGCAGATGGCCGCGCTCGACCTCGGCGCGGTCGAGGACTTCCCCTTCGTCGACCCGCCCGACCGGCGGGCCGTCGCCGACGGGCTGGCGCTGCTCGAGGAGCTGCACGCGCTCGACGAGCACGGGAAGCTCACCCCCACCGGCCGGGCGCTGGCCGCGCTCCCGCTGGACCCGCGGATGGCCCGCATGGTGGTCGAGGCCGACCGGCGCGGGGTGCTGGAGGAGGTGCTGGTCATCGCGGCCGGCCTCACCATCCAGGATCCGCGCGAGCGGCCCACCGAGCACCAGCAGGCCGCCGACCAGATGCACGCCCGGTTCGCCGACGAGCACTCCGACTTCCTGGCCCTGCTCAACCTGTGGCGCTACCTCGGCGAGCAGCAGGAGGCGCTCAGCGGCAACCAGTTCCGCCGCACGGTGAAGCGGGAGTTCCTGCACTACCTGCGCATCCGCGAGTGGCAGGACCTGCACGGCCAGCTGCGCGGCACCGCCCGCCGGCTGGGCATGGCCCTGCCCGGGCCGGCGACCGAGCCGGACGAGCGCGGCATCACCGCCGCGCTGCTCGCCGGGCTGCTCTCGCACGTGGGCATGCAGGCCGAGCCGGTCAAGGGGCGCGACGGCAAGCCGGGCCGCCCGGGCCGGGAGTACCTCGGCACGCGGAACACCCGGTTCGTGATCGCGCCCGGCACCCCGCTGGCGAAGAAGCCGCCGCGTTGGGTGGTGGCCGCCGAGCTGGTCGAGACCAGCCGGCTGTTCGCCCGCACGGTGGCGCGGATCGACCCCGAGACCGTCGAGAAGCTCGCCGACCACCTGGTCAAGCGCCAGTACTCGGAGCCGCGGTGGGACGCCAAGCGCGGCTCCGTCGTCGCCACCGAGCGGGTCACCCTCTACGGGCTGCCGCTGGTCGTCGGCCGCCGCGTGCAGTACGGGTCGATCGACCCGGTCGTCTCGCGGGAACTGTTCATCCGCCACGCCCTGGTGCAGGGGGAGTGGACGACCCACCACCGCTTCTGGGCCGAGAACCAGCGGGCGATCGAGCGGGTGGCCGAGCTCGAGGAGCGCGCCCGGCGGCGCGACATCGGCGTCGACGACGAGACGCTGTTCGAGCTCTACGACGCCCGGGTGCCCGCCGACGTCGTCTCCACCCGGCACTTCGACCGGTGGTGGAAGCGCGCCCGCCACGAGCAGCCCGACCTGCTCTCCTTCTCGCCGGAGATGCTGACCAACACCGCCGCGGCGGCGCAGGTGCGCCCGGAGGACTTCCCCGACGAGGTGCGGCTGGGTGGGCTGACGGCGCCGCTCACCCTGCCCCTGTCCTACGCCTTCGCGCCCGGCAGCGCCGAGGACGGCGTGACGGTCGACGTGCCGCTGGGGGTGCTGGACTCGGTCGCGGAGCGGACGTCCGGGGAGTCGCTGGCCTTCACGGTGCCCGGTCTGCGCGAGGAGCTGGTGACGGCGCTGCTGCGCACCCTGCCCAAGCAGTTCCGCCGGGCACTGGTGCCGATCCCGGACCGCGTCCGCGAGGTGCTGCCGCGCATCGATCCGGGGGAGCCGCTGCTGCCGGCGCTGGAGCGGGAGCTCCGGCGGTCGGCGGCGATCACCGTCCCGCCCGACGCCTGGCAGCCGGGGCAGGTGCCCGGCCACCTGCGCGCGACGTTCCGGGTGCTCGACGACCAGCACCGCCCCCTGGCCACGGGCAAGGACCTCGCCGCGCTCAAGGCGCAGGTGGCCCCGCAGGCGCGGGCCGGCCTGGCGCGGGCCGCCTCGGACATCGAGCGCACCGGGTGCACGTCGTGGGAGTTCGGCGAGCTGCCGCGCACCGTCGAGGTGCGCCGCGGCGGCCACGTCGTCACGGCGCACCCCGCGCTGGTGGACGAGGGGGCGACGGTCGGCATCCGGGTCGTCCCCACCGAGGCGGAGGCGACCCGGTTGACCTGGCGCGGCGCCCGGCGGCTGCTGGTGCTGGTCGCCGGCTCGCCGGTCAAGCAGGTGGTCAAGGGGCTGGGCCCGGCCACACGGCTGGCCCTGCAGTTCAACCCGGACGGCGAGATCCCCGACCTGGTCGCCGACTGCGTGGACGCGGCCGCCGACGAGCTGATCGCCGCCGCCGGCGGGCCACCCCGCGACGAGGCCGCCTTCGACGCCCTCGTCGCCTCCGCGAAGGGGGAGCTGCACCGGCTCACCGTCGACACGGTCACGCGCGTCGAGGCCGTGCTGAGCCGGGCGCGCGAGGTGGCGGTGGCGATCGGTGGCGCACCCGCCCGCCGGGTGCCCGAGGCGGCGGTGGCCGACCTGCGGCGCCAGATGACGGGGCTGCTGCACCGCGGGTTCGTCGCCGGCACCGGCCGCCGCCGGCTGCCCGACCTCGTCCGGTACCTCACCGCGATGGTGCACCGGCTGGAGAAGCTGCCGGCCAACGCGGCGCGCGACGAGCTGTGGATGCAGCAGGTGGCCGCCGTGACGGCGGAGTACGAGCAGCTCCGGAGGCAGGTCCCGCCGACCGGTGCGCCCGACGACCCGGTGACCCGGGTGCGCTGGATGCTCGAGGAGCTGCGGGTGGGCCTGTTCGCCCAGAACGTGGGCACCCCCCGCCCGGTGTCCGAGCAGCGCATCTACAAGGCGATCGACGCGATCGGCGTCTAGGGCCGCGGTCCGGCGCCGTTCTCCTTCAGCAGGGCCGAGATGCGCTGGCGGGTGACGCCGAAGAGCGCGGCGATCCGGTTGATGCTCACCTGCTCGCGCTGCAGGGCCGCAGCCTCCTCCCGCCGGAAGGCGTGGCCGGCGGTCGCGAGGGAGGCGAGGACGGTGGAGACGCTCTCCACCACCAGCGGGCCGGACTCCTCGGTGACCAGGTGCAGCCAGGACCGGCCGGCGCGGCGCTCGGCCAGCAGCAGGTCGGCGCGGGCGCGGGCGTGCTGCAGCTCGGCGAGGGAGGAGTCGATGCAGGCGATCAGGCGCTCCAGCGCCGCCTCGGCCGGTTCGTCCGGCGTTCCGTGCGGGCCGCTCATCGCTGCTCCTCACGGACGTCGGCGGTGTGTCGGGAGAACTCTAGCGGGACATGTGTTGCACACAACCGGCCTCGTGGGGCAAGGGGGGGTGCGCCCCGGAGGTCCCGCGTGGCAGGTTGTGCGCAACCAGTCGAGCTCCCCGGTCTGCCGACGTCGCCACCGCCGGGCGACCAGCCGCCTGCCCGCCCGCCGCAGATCGGACCCGCCCATGTCCACGCTCAGCGCCAGCCTCGACCTCCCGCCGGTCGCGGCCAGCGTCCCGGCCGCCCGGCGGCTGGTCCGGCAGCTGCTGGGCGCCTGGGGTGCCCGCCAGGACCACGACGACGCCGCCCTGCTGGTGACCGAGCTCGTGGCCAACGTCGTGGACCACGTCGGCGGCACCGCCTGCCTGACCGTGGAGGCGACCCTCTCGGACGACTGGCTGCGCCTCGCCGTCGTCGACTGCTCGCCGGTCCGCCCCGTGGTCCAGCAGTTCTCCGGGAACCGCCCCCGGGGCCGGGGGATGCTCATGGTCGAGGTGCTCGCCGACCGGTGGGGGTGCGAGGAGCACCGCGACGGCAAGCGCGTGTGGTTCGAGCTGCGCCCACCCCTGCTGTGACGCGCCGGCTGGTTTGCCGCGGTCGCCGATCGGGGACGGGCGAGGAGGAAGCCAGCCGAAGGAAGGGACTGCGCGATGAGCGAGCCGAACACCCACGCCGCCGGTGAGAACGTCTCCGACGAGGAGATGGTCGAGACGGTGGCGAGCCAGACCGACAGCGCGTCGGAGAACGCCGACGTCGCGGGCAAGGACTGGGACGGCGACCCGGGGTCCGCGCCGGCCCCCAGCGACGAGGCCTGAGTCCCGGAAGTCCCGCACCGCCCCCGCCCCGCACGCCGGGCCGGGGGCGGTGCCGCGTCCGGCCCCGGCGTTGGCACACTGCGGTGATGACCGCCACAGCGGAGCAGCTGGCCCGGCCCGCCCGCACCGCGGCCCGCTGGGCCGTCCGGCACGGGCTGCCCGCCGTCTACCTCTCCCGCAGCGCCCGCCGGGGTGACGCCGTCGGCCGCCTGATGCGCGACCGGGCCCTGCGGGAGCAGCCCTACGCGCTGTACGAGGAGCTGCGCGCCCGCGGGCCGCTCACCGGCAGCAGCCTCGGGCTGGTCACCACGTCGCACCCGGTGGCCCAGGAGGTGCTGCGCAGCGACCGCTTCGGTGTGGGCTGGGACCGCTCGGCGGCGCCGCGGGTGATCCGCTGGGCACTGGCGTTCGGGGACGACCCCGCCGCGGCCGGGGTGGCGGAGCCGCCGTCCATGCTCGTCGTCGACCCGCCCGACCACACCCGGTTCCGCCGGCTGGTCAGCCGGGCCTTCACCCCGCGGGCGACGGCGGCGTTCGAGCCGGCGGTCCGGCGCACCGCCGAGCGGCTCCTGGATGACCTCGAGGGCCGCGACGGCGTCGTCGACCTCGTCGATGCCTACGCGGCGCAGCTGCCCGTGCTGGTCATCGCCGAGCTCCTGGGCGTCCCGGTCGAGCGCCGCGAGGACTTCCTCCGCTGGGGGGCGGCGGCCGCCGCGACCCTCGACCCCGGCCTCCCGCTGGGCCGCTTCCTGGCCGCGGAGCGAGCGCTGCGGGCGATGCACCGCTTCCTCGCCGAGCACTTCGACCGGCTGCGCCGGGAGCCCGGCGAGGACCTGGTCAGCCGGCTGGTCACCCTGCCGCCCGACGAGGCGCTCACCGATCGGGAGCTGCACGCCACCGTGCTGCTGCTCCTGGGCGCCGGCTTCGAGACCACGGTCAACCTGCTGGGCAACGCCGTGGTGCTGCTGGACGCGCACCGCGACCAGTGGGCGGCCCTGCGCGGCGGCGACGCGAGCTGGGAGGACGCCGTCGAGGAGGTGCTGCGGCTGGACAGCCCGGTGCAGCTGACCGGCCGGACGGCGCGCGCGGACGTCGAGCTCGCCGGGCGACGGGTGGCCGCCGGCATGCGGGTCACGCTGCTGCTGGGGGCGGCGAACCGCGATCCCGACGTCTTCCACGACCCGGCGCGCTTCGACGTCACGCGGGCCAACGCGCGCGAGCACCTGGCCTTCTCCGGCGGCATCCACTACTGCCTGGGCGCCGGGCTGGCCCGGCTGGAGGGCGCCGTGGGCCTGCAGGTGCTCGGCGAGCGCTTCCCGGGCCTGCGTGTGGCCGGCCGCCCGGTGCGCCGCGACCTGCAGACCCTGCGCGGCTTCGCGGCGCTCCCCGTCACCCTTCGCTGACCCCCCTTGATGATCAGGTGACCGGATCATCAAGGGTCCTGGCTCACGGTCGGCGGTGAGCCAGGACCCCGTCAGCTGAGCCAGGGCACCACCGAGGGATCCCTCCGCTAGCTGCCGGGGACCAGCATCCCCGCGCCGACGGTGGCGTTGGTCGCCTCGTCGACGAGGATGAACCGCCCCGTCACGCGGTTGCGGGAGTACTCGTCCACGAACAGCGGCTGGGTGGTGCGCAACCGCACCCGGCCAATGTCGTTGAGCCCGAGCTCGCCGGCCCCCTGCTCGCGGTGCAGCGTGTTCACGTCCAGGCGGTAGACCAGCTCCTTGACCATGGCGCGCACCGACCGGGTGGTGTGCTTGACGGCCAGCCGCCGGCGCGGGCGCAGCGGCTCGTCGGTCATCCAGCACACCAGCGCGTCGAGGTCCTGGGTCACGTGCGGGGCGTTCGCCGGCCGGCAGATCAGGTCGCCGCGCGAGACGTCGAGGTCGTCGGTCAGGCGCACGGTCACCGACATGGGCGCGAAGGCCTCCGCCACCGGGCCGCGGGGCCCGTCGATGCCGGCGATCGTCGTCGTCAGGCCGCTGGGCAGCACCTGCACCTCGTCGCCGGGGCGCAGCACGCCGCTGGCGACCGTCCCGGCGTAGCCGCGGTAGTCGTGGTGCGCGTCGGACTGCGGCCGGATGACGTACTGCACCGGGAAGCGCACGTCGATCAGGTTGCGGTCGCTGGCGACGTGCACGTGCTCGAGGTGGTGCAGCAGCGAGGGGCCCTGGTACCACGGCGTGTTCTCCGACCGGCGCACGACGTTGTCGCCGTGCAGCGCCGAGATCGGCACCACGGTCAGGTCGGGGACGTCGAGCTTGGCGGCGAACGCGGTGAACTCGTCGCGGATCGCCTCGTAGGTCTCCTCCGACCAGTCGACGAGGTCCATCTTGTTGACGGCGACGACCAGGTGCGGCACCCGCAGCAGCGAGGCGAGGAAGGCGTGCCGCCGGCTCTGCTCGACCATGCCCTTGCGGGCGTCGACCAGCACGATCGCGAGGTCGGCGGTCGAGGCGCCGGTGACCATGTTCCGCGTGTACTGCACGTGACCGGGGGTGTCGGCCAGGATGAACGTGCGCCGCGGGGTGGCGAAGTACCGGTAGGCGACGTCGATGGTGATGCCCTGCTCGCGCTCGGCGCGCAGGCCGTCGGTGAGCAGCGCGAGGTCGACGTAGTCGCCCTTGCTGGCCCGCTCGACCGCCTCGTACTGGTCCTCGAAGACGGCCTTGCTGTCGTAGAGCAGGCGGCCGATCAGCGTGCTCTTGCCGTCGTCCACCGAGCCGGCGGTGGCGATGCGCAGGATGTCCTTGCGCGCGGTGGCGATCTCGGCGGCGGCCTCGGCGGCGGCCGAGTGGACGTCGACGGGTGCGTCGGTCATCGGGCGGTCTCCTGGCGCGGTGCGGCGGCGTGGCGGACGCTGGTGTCCGTCGACGACCGGGGAGGCAGCGGGTGTTCGTTCTGCTCGCCGTACCGGGGCTGCTCGTCGTGGTCGCGGGGTACGTCGTCGGCTTCGCCGTGGCGGACTGGGCGTACGGGCTGCTCGGCGCGCGGCCGGGCGGGACGCCGGAGGTCGCCGGCTGGGTGACGGGGCTGCTGCTGCTCGCCGTCGTGCTGAAGCTGGTGGTGGGCCGCCTGCGCCGCCGGGGTCAGGACCGCGGGCATCAGAAGTAGCCCTCCTTCTTGCGGTCCTCCATGGCGGCGTCGCTGACCTTGTCGTCCCCGCGGGTGGCCCCGCGCTCGGTCATGCGGGTCACCGCGATCTCGGCGATGACCTCCTCGACCGTGGTGGCGGTCGAGGGGACGGCGGCGGTCAGGTTGGCGTCGCCGACCGTGCGGTAGCGGACGCTCCGGCGCTGCACCTGCTCGCCCTCGCGCGGGGTGATGAACTCGTTGACCGCGTAGAGCATCCCCTGGCGCTCGACGACGTCCCGCTCCTGGGCCAGGTACAGCGGGGGGATGGCGATCTCCTCGCGGAGGACGTACTGCCAGATGTCCAGCTCGGTCCAGTTCGACAGCGGGAAGACGCGGATCGACTCGCCGAGGTGGATGCGGCCGTTGTAGAGGTCCCAGAGCTCGGGGCGCTGGTTCTTCGGGTCCCACTGGCCGAACTCGTCGCGGAAGGAGAACACCCGCTCCTTGGCGCGGGCCTTGTCCTCGTCGCGGCGGGCGCCGCCGAACAGGGCGGTGAAGCCGTGCTCCTCGACCGCGTCGAGCAGGACCGGCGTCTGGATGCGGTTCCTGGAGCCGTTGGGCTCCTCCTTGACGGTGCCGGCCGCGATCGCGTCGGGCACCGAGGCGACCACGAGCTGGACGTCGAGCTCCGCGACCCGCTTGTCGCGGAAGGCCAGCACCTCGGGGAAGTTCAGCCCGGTGTCCACGTGCATGACGGGGAACGGGATGCGGGCGGGCGCGAACGCCTTGCGGGCCAGCTCCAGCATCACGATGGAGTCCTTGCCGCCGGAGAACAGCAGCACCGGCCGCTCGAGCTCGGCCACCACCTCACGGATGACGTGGATGGACTCGGCCTCCAGCGTCTCCAGCTGGCTGAGCCGGTAGTCGGGCGTCGTCACGCGCGCATGCTCCACGGGTAGGGATCGGGTCGGCGACCGGCGCAACCCGATCGGTTCGGTGCGGATTCCCGCCCAGTGTCCGCTATCGGGCCGCGGCCACCGCAGCCAGCACCTCGGGCGCCAGCTCGGAGCGGGCGACCACCAGGTCCGGGAGCGAGGGGTCGGGGTCGTTGTAGACCAGCGGCGAGCCGTCCAGCCGGCAGGTCACCAGCCCCGCGGCGCGGGCCACGGCGACCGGCGCGGCGGAGTCCCACTGGTACATGCCGCCGCCGTGCACGTAGGCGTCGACCTCCCCGCGCACGACGGCCAGGGTCTTGTAGCCCGCCGAGCCCAGCGGCACCAGCTCGCCCCCCAGCGCGTCGGCCACGGCCTGCGCCTCGGCCGGTGGGCGGGTGCGGCTGACGGCGATGCGCACCGGTCCCCCCGGGCGGGGCGGCAGTGCGGGGGCCGGCTCGGTGACGTGCACCTCGTCCAGCGCCGGCAGCGCCACCGCGGCGGCGACCAGGTCACCCCCGGCCCAGAGGGCGACGTGCACCGCCCAGTCGGCGCGGGCGGGGTCGGAGTACTCGCGGGTGCCGTCGAGCGGGTCGACGATCCAGACGCGGTCGGCGGTCAGCCGGCGGGCGTCGTCCACCGCCTCCTCGCTGAACACCGCGTCGCCGGGGCGGGCGCCGGTGAGCACACCCAGGATCGCCTGCTGCGCGGCCGCGTCACCGGCGTCGCCGAGCGCGCGCCCTCCCGGGCCGCCGTCGCGCAGCGGCAGCAGCGCCGCGGCCGCGGCCCGTGCGGCGGCCACGGCGACGGCGACGTCGGAGCCGGGGGTCAGCTCCACTGCACCGAGGTGGCGTCGCCGGGACGGCGGGGCGGGGTGTGCCGGCCGGCCGCGTCGGTGATGGTGCCGAAGTAGGCCTGCGCCTTCTCCGGGCGCGGCATGACGAAGATGCCGCGGGCCTCGACCAGCGGGCGCCCGGGGTCGTCCGCCAGCGCGATCGTGCCGACGATCACCGACTTGCGGCCCTCGTTGCTCTCCACCCGGGCCCGCATCACCAGCGGGGTCTGCAACGGCAGCGGGCCGCGGTAGTCCAGCTCAAGGTGCGCGGTCATGCCCCACAGCCCCGCCGCGCCGGCCGCGCTGCCGAGCAGCTGGTCCATGAAGAGGGCGCTCATCCCGCCGTGCACGTAGCTGGGCGGGCCCTCGTACGCGACGCCCAGGGTCACCTCGGCGACCACGCCGCCCTCCTCCCGGCGCACCACCAGGGGCGGGGCGAGGGCGTTGCCGATGCCGACGACCGGGTTGAACACGCGCCGGCCCACCGACGGGTCGTCCAGCACCGGGAGCTGGGCGGCGGGGCGCCGGGACGCGCCGATCGCCGCGGTCGCCCGGCGGACCTGCTCGGCCGCCGCGGCCACCTCCGCCGCGGGCGCCGTGGTGACCACCGAGGCCTCGATCAGCTCGCGGAGCGCGGCCCCCAGCTCGGTGGAGGCCGCCATGAGCTCGGGGTCGTAGGGGGCCCCGGTCTCGGCGGGGGCGTCGTTCGTCGTCACCGGGCGATGGTCGCAAGCGGCCTCAGGCCGCCGGTGCGCCACCCCCGGGGGGTCCGCTCCTCGGCAGCCGCACGGTCACCGCGAGCCCCTCCCCGGGCGCGGTCTCCAGCGACGCCGACCCGCCGTGGGCGGCGGCCAGCGAGGCGACGATGGAGAGCCCCAACCCGGTGCCCCCGGCGGCGCGGGTGCGGGAGGCGTCCGCCCGGTAGAACCGCTCGAACGCGCGCTCGGCGTCGGCCGGGTCCATCCCGGGGCCCTCGTCGGCGACCCGCAGCAGCAGGACGTCGGGATCGTCGGGGGCCTCCGCCACCGAGACCAGCACCCGGGTGGACGGCGGGGTGTGGGTGAGGGCGTTGGTGACGAGGTTGCCGACCACCTGGCGCAGCCGGCTCTCGTCGCCGAGCACGACCGGCACGTCGGTGAGCGACTCGTCCAGGTGCAGGCTGATCGGCCGGTCGGGCTGGACGGCGCGGGCGTCGTGCACCGCGTCGCCGGCGACGGCGGCCAGGTCGACCGGGGCCACGGACAGCGGTCGCTGCTGGTCCATGCGGGCGAGCAGCAGCAGGTCCTCGACGAGCAGGCCCATCCGGCCGCCCTCGGCCTCGATGCGCTGCATGAGGCGGGCGACGTCCTCGTCCGAGCGGACGGCGCCCTGCCGGTACAGCTCGGCGAAGCCGCGGATGGAGGTCAGCGGGGTGCGCAGCTCGTGGCTGGCGTCGGCGACGAACCGGCGCATGCGGTGCTCGGACCCGCGCGCCTGCTCCTCCGACGCCTGCTGGGCGCGGAAGGCGGTCTCGATGCGGGCGAGCATGCCGTTCAGCGCCGTCGAGAGCCGCCCCACCTCGGTGCGCTCGTCACCGACCGGGACGCGCCGGGAGAGGTCGCCCGCGGCGATGGCGGCGGCGGTGCGCTCGACGTCGACCAGCGGGCGCAGGCTGTTGCGCACCAGCACGTAGCCGGCGGCGCCCAGCACGACCAGGAGGGAGAGCCCCACGACCAGCTCGATGCGGACCAGCCGGGCGATGGCCCGCTCCACGCCCGAGTTGTCGTCGCCGACGACCAGGGTGTAGCCGCCGGGGAGCTGGCCCGAGGTCATCCGCCACCGCTCGCCGTCGACCCAGACCGTGAACGGGCGGCTGTCGGCCCGGAGCCGCTCCACCGCCTTGCCGCTCAACTCGGGCATCTCGTCCCCGCCCGGCCCCTGGGGCTCGCCGAGGACGACCGGCTCGTCGCTGCCCGGCGGGAGGCAGGCGACGAAGAACGGGTTGGGCGCCGCGTCCCCGGGCTGGCGGCAGGCGGCCGCCACCTCGGGGCGCAGGTTGTACTCGACGAGGATGCGCAGCTCGGCGTCCCGCTGGTCCTGCAGGTAGTCGCGCAGCAGCGAGGTGGTGGCCAGGCCGGTCGCGAGCAGGGCGGCGCTCAGCAGCGCCACCAGCAGCGCGACGAGGGTGACCCGGAGCGGGACCCGCGGGCCCCGTACCGGCGCGGGCGGAGGGGTCATGCCCCCCGGGGCAGCCGCAGCGTGTACCCGACCCCCCGGATGGTGTGCAGCAGCCGCGGCTCGGTCGTGTCGATCTTGCGGCGGAGGTAGGAGATGTAGGACTCGACGACGTTGGCCTCGCCGTTGAAGTCGTAGTTCCACACGTGGTCGAGGATCTGCGCCTTGGACAGCACCCGCCCGGCGTTGGCCATGAGGTAGCGCAGCAGCTTGAACTCGGTGGGGGACAGGCTGATCACCTCCCCGGCCTTGATGACCTCGTGGCTCTCCTCGTCCAGCTCGATGTCGGCGAAGGTGAGCCGCGGGGCCTCGGCGCCCCGCTGCGCGCCTGTGGTGCGGCGCAGCACGGCGCGGATGCGGGCCACCACCTCGTCCAGGCTGAACGGCTTGGTCACGTAGTCGTCCCCGCCGAGGGTCAGGCCGGAGACCTTGTCCTCCGCGGCGTCCCGGGCGGTGAGGAACAGCACCGGGGTGTGGCGGCCGCTCTCCCGCAGCCGCCGGACGACGCCGAAGCCGTCGAGCCCGGGCATCATCACGTCGAGCACCAGCAGGTCGGGCCGGAACGAGGCGGCCAGGGCCAGTGCCTGCTGGCCGTCCGCGGCGGTGGCCACCTCGAAGCCCGCGTAGCGGAGGCTCGCCGACAGCAGCTCGCGGATGTTGGGCTCGTCGTCCACCACGAGCAGGCGGGCCTCGGGGGTGGTGCGCCCCGTGGGCTGGGGTCCGGACATCGTTCCTCCGGGGGCGTGCGCCGGTGCCGTCGACATGCACCCAGGGTGGAGGCGGCGGCTGCGGTCGGTCTGGACGCTACCTGTGAACACCCTGGACGACCCGGGGGCGGTCAGCCGGCGGGGGCCATGGCGCGCCCGCGCCGCCAGTAACCGATCGCGTGGTGCTGCGCCCGCCCCAGCCCCCAGCGCCCGCGGAGATCGGCGCGGATGGCGCGGACCGCGGCCGACTCGGCGCCCACCCACGCGAAGACGTCGTCGCCCGGCGGGCGCTCGAGCGACGCCACCGCGTCGACCAGGAGCGTGCTCTCACCCGGCGGGGTGGCGCCCCGGTGCAGCCAGCGCAGCTCGACCCCCGGCGGGCCGGCGAGCGGCTGCTCCTCCTCCGGCCCGGTCACCTCCAGGAAGGCGACGCCGGTGGTGCCGGCCGGGGCGGCGGCCAGGATGCGGCTCACCGCAGGCAGCGCGGTCTCGTCCGCGACCAGGAGCAGCCAGCGGGCGGGGCGCTCGGCCAGCGAGGCGGCGCCGGCGACGCCGAGGAGGGCGCCGGGGCGTGCCGCGGCGGCCCAGGAGGCGGCCGGGCCGTCGCCGTGCAGCACGAAGTCGATGTCCACCTGGCCCGCGGCCGGGTCCTGCCGGCGGGCCGTGTAGCTGCGCAGCGCCACGCCGTGGCTGCCGTCGGGCCACACCACGCGGCCGTCGCGCTGGAGCAGCGGCCAGCGGGGGGCCGCGTCGCCCACCCGCGGCACCAGGAGGTTCACCGTCGGGCCGGCGGCGGCCACGGCCTCCGGCGTTCCCGAGAGGGTCACGCGGCGGACCGAGGGGGTGACGTCGGTGACCGAGACGACGGTGAGGACGTCGACCGGGCGCAGCCCGTCGACGAGGGCGGCGTCGCTCGCGGTGGTCACGTCCTCCGAGCCTAGGGGCACCGGGCGATCGGGCCCCGGATGTGTGTCGGCACCGCAGTGGGGGCACCGGCAGGGGCAGCACCGTCCGACGAAGGGGAGACGATGGCCGACGACTTCGAGAAGGGCGACCACGTCGCCTGGAAGAGCCACGGGTCGAAGACGGAGGGCACGGTCGAGAAGAAGATCACCTCCGACACGGAGGCCTCGGGGCGCACCGTGCGCGCCAGCGAGGACGACCCGCAGTACGAGGTCCGCAGCGACAAGTCCGGCCGCACCGCGGTGCACAAGCCCGGCGCGCTCGACGAGGCCTGATCCCCGGGCGGACCGACCCTCGGCCCGGCGCTGCCGGGCCCGATCAACAGGAGGCACACGTGACCGAGTCCGCAGGCGCGTCCTCGCGCAGCACCAAGCACAACCCCCGGCTCGACGAGGAGCTCGAGCACGAGGTCCAGGGCATGCTCAAGGCCGAGCGGGCCACCCGGGCGCATGAGTGGCGCGAGGTGGAGCCGGTGGCCGAGGGCGAGCCGGACATCGACGCGGACCCGGCGGGCACGCTGGTCGGTGGCACGCCGGTGGGCATGGACGAGGACGCCGTGGTCGCCCGCGCCGAGCTGGCGCGGTGGCTGGACCGGGCCGATTTCCCGAGCAGCGGGCCCGACCTGGTCGAGGCCGCGCGCGACCACCGGGCGCCCGACGTCGTGGTCGCCGAGCTCGAGCGACTGCCCGAGGGGGAGACGTTCGAGCGGATCGGCGACGTCGTCCGGGCCCTCGGCTACCCGACCGAGACCGGCCCCGGCCCCGGGGCCTCGGAGCCCGCGCAGGACTCCTGACCCGCCCGCGGGGGCGCCGGCTCAGCCGCCGGCGCCCTCGCGCGCCTCGTCCTCGGCGATCTCCTCGGCGCCGCGCCGCCGGAACAGCTTGGAACCGGGGAAACCCTTCACGATCTGCCGCATGTCCTGCACGGTGTCGACGAGGTCGCGCACGTCGGTGCCCACGTTCTCCAGCCCCTCCAGCGCGGGGAGCACCTGGTCGTCCAGGTGGCCGAGCACCTGCGGCAGCCGGTCGATCAGCGTGATCAGGGCGTGGACCTCGGTGTCGTCGAACTCGGCTGCCAGCCGCCGCAGCGACGGCGCGAGCGCGACGAGCGCCGGCTCGTAGTCGGCGAGCAGCGGCTCCACCCGACCGACCATGCCCTCCGCGCGGCCGACGATGCCGTCGGCCCGATCGGTCGTCCCGCCCACCTGGTCGACAGCTGCCTCCGCCCTGGTGCGGGTCTCGTTCATCGCGTCGATGGCGTCGTCGGCCCTGGTCCGGGTGTGGTTCATGGCGTCGATCGCGTCGTCGGCCCTGGTCCGGGTGTGGTTCATCGCGTCGATGGCGTCGTCGGCCCTGGTGCGCGTCAGGCCCATGGCGTCGATGGCGTCGTCGGCCTTGCTGCGGGTGCGGCCCATGGCGTCGATCGCGTCGTCGGCCTTCGCGCGCGTCAGGCCCATGGCGTCGATGGCGTCGTCGGCCCTGGTGCGCGTCAGGCCCATGGCGTCGATGGCGTCGTCGGCCTTCGCGCGCGTCAGGCCCATGGCGTCGATGGCGTCGTCGGCCCTCGCGCGGGTCTCGCCGATGCCCGCGATGGCCAGGTCGGCGCTCGCCCGGGTCTCGTCGATGCCCGCGATGGCCAGGTCGGCGTTCGCCCGGGTCTCGCCGATACCGGTGATGGCCTCGTCCGCCTTCGTGCGCGTGGCATCCAGCCGCGTGATCGCGCCGTCCGCGCGGTCGAGCAGCGCCTCCACCCGGTCGACCGCGCCGGACACCCGGCCGAGCAGCCCTTCCAGCTCACCGAGCACGGCCGCGGCCCGGGGCACGAGCGCGAGCGCGTCCCCGAGGCCGTCGCGCACGCCTCCTACCAGGGCGACGACGTCGGACGGGCCGGGCACGGAGGGGAGGCGCACCGTGCGAACGCTACGCACTGCGACCGTGGCCCACCATTCGATCGTGCCCGGTCCACCCGGCAGGGGGCAGGTCGGCGGGGACGGCGCCCCGCGCGTCGGCGTGGTCATCGCGGATCCGCCCGTATCGTGGGACGACGGGCACGGGCATGCGGACGACGAGAAGGTGTCGACACCTTGGGGGATCAGCCGGCGCGGGACGGCGCGGGGGACCGCGACCTCCCCGGTCGCAAGCGCGGCGGGCGTACCCCTCGGGGCGGTGCGGCAGAGCCGGTGACCGTCGAGCAGTTGCTCGCCCGGCAGGGGAACGACGTCGGCGGCCGTCGCGCCGCCCGGCGGAGCCAGGCGGATCCCCGCGGGGGCGGTGACCGGGTCCGGCCGGCGGAGCGCGGCCGGCCGGCGCGCGGCGGAACCGCTGACGAGCCCGCCGTCC
>NZ_SSXB01000052.1:0-28499 GCF_021698995.1 Blastococcus sp. KM273129
TCCGTGGGTGGGCGGGGGCGGTCAGCGGCCGGGGTCGGCCGCCTGCGTCCCGGTGGCCGCCACCGGGAGCAGGTCGTTCTCGTGCACGTCGCCGTCGGGGTGGATCTCCAGGTAGGAGTTCCGCGACAGCGCGACGTGCCGGTGCATCGCGGCGGCGGCGCGGTCGGCCTCGCCGGCGGCGATCAGCTCGGCGACCTGACGGTGCTCCGCCCAGGCGCGCGGCGCGATGGAGGAGACCAGCGGCGCGAAGAACCACCGGCTGCGGAGGGAGAGCTGCTCGCCGAACTGCAGCAGCAGGTGGTTGCGGGCGTGCACCAGGACGGCGCGGTGGAAGCGGGCCGTGTGCGCGGCCATCTCCTGGGAGGGCACGCCGCGCCGCCAGTCGGCGTCCGCCCGGTCGCAGATCTCCAGCAGCTCCGCGGCGTCCTCCGGGGTGCGGCGCACGGCGGCCAGGTGGGCGGCCTCCCGCTCGACGAGCTGGCGGGCCTCGAAGAACTCCTGCACCTGCTGGCGGGTGGGCTTGTTGACGAAGGCGCCGTGCCGCGGCCGCAGCGTGATCCAGCCGTCCCGGTGCAGGCGCTGCAGCGCCTCGCGCACCGGCCCGCGGCTGACCCCGAGCTGCGCGGCCAACCGCTCCTCGACGAGGTGGTCGCCGGGTGCCAGGGACCGGCTGATCAGCAGCTCCTGGAGCCGCTCGTACACGTGCTCGCGCAGGGGCAGGGCCGCGATGGGCGGTGCGTCGGACATCGGCCGGCCTCCACGCGACGCTCGGAAAAGTCATCGTCCCGTGACACTGTAAACAGTAGACAGTCCCGAATGTGAGCTGCTTCACTCCTGTGACCTGAAAAACAGCGATGATGCTGACGCCCCCTCCGGTTGCGGGTGGGCCGGCGTGCGGGCGGTCCCGCAGCCGGTGCCCCGGCCGCCGGCCCGGCACCGACAGGAAGGCACACGATGCTCACGACTCCTGGTTCACGCCCCGGCAGGCGGTCGCGCCTCCTCCTCTCCCTGGGGGTGGCCACCTCGCTCGCGCTCACGGCCTGCGGCGGCGACTCGGCCGACGACACGGCCTCGGGCGACGGCGGGGGTGACGGGCAGACGTTCAACGAGCAGCTGACCTTCGCCACCGGCGGCACCGGCGGCGTCTACTACCCGTACGGCGGCGGCATCGCGAACCTGCTGAGCGGCGAGATCCCCGGCCTGACGGTCACCGTCCAGGAGACGAACGCCTCGGTCGACAACATGCAGCTGCTGGACACCGACCAGGCGCAGCTGGCCCTGGCCCTCGGCGACGTGGTCTCGGACGCGGCGAACGGCGAGAACACCTTCAGCGAGGCGCTGGAGATCTGCTCGCTCGGCAACATGTACAACAACTTCGTCCACTTCTTCACGACCGCCGACACCGGGATCACCTCGATCGAGGACCTCGCGGGCAAGCGCGTCTCGCCCGGCGCCGTCGGCTCGGCCTCGGAGGTCACGGCCGACCGCATCATGGAGGCCGCGGGGGTCGACCCGCAGAACGACATCGAGCGCGTCCAGCTGGGCGTCGCCGAGACGGTCGCGGCGATCCAGGACGGCACCGTCGACGCCGGCGCCTGGTCCGGCGGCCTGCCGACGGGCGCGATCGTCGACCTCGCGAGCAGCGACGAGCTGGTGCTGATCCCGACCGGTGAGTACGCCGAGCCGCTGGCCGAGCAGTACGGCGACTACTACTTCGCCGAGGACATCCCGGCCGGCACCTACGAGGGCCAGGACGAGGCGGTGCCCAACGTGGTCTCGCCCAACATCCTGGTGGTGCGGACCGACATGGACGAGGCCCTGCAGGAGGCCATCACCCGCACCATCTTCGAGAACCAGGAGCAGCTGCTCACCGTGCACCCCGCGGCCGAGGAGCTGAACCCCGAGACCGCGGACGAGGTCGAGTTCATCGAGACCTGCCCCGGCGCCCAGACCTACTTCGACTCGGTCGGCTGACCGGCAGCCCGACCCGCGCGCTGCCGGGTGCCGGAGCTCGCTCCGGCCCCGGCGGCCCCGGGCCCTCCCGACGCCCGCTCGTGGCCCGTCACCTCCTCCTCGCCGTCGTCGCGGCGCTCGTCACGCTGACGGGTGCCGGGGTCGCCGTCGCGCTCGCGACGGGGGAGGGCCCGCCCGCGCCGGCCGCGGCGGGGGACGGGTCGCGGGCGGTCACCGTGCGGGCCCCTGACGGCGCGGTGGTGGCCCGCGTCCCGCTCGACGGCGACCTGTTCGCCGTCGGGTACCGCAACAGCGTCTACCGCACCCTCGCCGAGGAGCGCTACCGCGTGCTCCCCGACGGCAGGTTCGAGCTGGTCGAACTGGCCGCGGAGCAGGTCGCGGTGCTCGAGGAGTACTACGCCGTCCCCGGCGCGCCCCGCCCGGCTCCGCCCGGGGACCGGATGACCCACGTGGTCCCGCCCGACCCGGCGCGGCCGGCGGTCTTCGACGAGCTGAGCATCGCCGCCACCGACCTGGGTGAGCGCACCCTCCACGTACCGGGCGCCGAGCCGGTCCCGATCTGGCAGCTCGTCGTCACCGACGACCCCACCGTGATTCTCGACATCGAGGAGAACCGATGAATCTCCGACGTCTCACGCACCGGCAGGCCGAGCCGGGGACGACCGCCGGGGCCACCCGCGTGGCCGACGACCCGCCGGGCGACGTCCCCGGCGCCCCGCCGGGCAGTCCCGGTGCGGAGCGCGGGGACGTGGACGCCTCCACGATCGACAAGACCGGGGACCGGCGCCGCGACGTCGACGAGGACGCCATCGACGAGGAGGCGCTGCTCGCCGAGTTCGAGGCGGAGAAGCCGGCGCGCCACCTGACGGGCATCCCCGGGTACCTGGTGGCGACCGTCGGGGTGGGGCTGTCGCTGTACGCGCTCTACTGGGTGTTCAACCCGATGCCGCGTCAGGTGTACCTGCCGCTGTTCCTGAGCGTCGGGCTCTTCCTGACCTTCCTGACCTACCGCGGCTGGGCCCGCTCGGAGAAGGCGAAGGCCGAGGGGCGCCCCGACCGCCCGAACGTGCTGGACTGGCTGCTGGCGTTCGTGTCGCTGGTGCCGGGCCTCTACATGGTCTGGGACTGGCAGGGCTTCTTCCGCCGGGCGATCGTCCCCACCGACATGGACCTGGTGGTCGGCACCCTGCTGGTCATCCTGATCCTGGAGGCCGCCCGGCGCACCGTCGGGCTGCTGGTGCCGCTGGTGGTGGTCGGCTTCCTGGCCATGGCCTACTTCGGGTCGGCGATGCCGAGCCCGTTCACCACCGCCGACTTCCAGTGGCCACGGCTGATCGGCCACAACGTCATGGGCACCCAGGGCATCTTCGGCGTGCCGCTCGAGGTCGCCGCGACCTACATCATCCTGTTCACCATCTACGGCGCCGTCCTGGCCGCCTCCGGCGCGACCAAGTTCTTCATCGACCTGTCGTTCGCCGCCTTCGGCCAGTCCGCCGCCGGCCCCGGTCGCACCGTGACGCTGTCGGGCTTCCTGCTCGGCACGGTGTCGGGCTCGGGCGTCGCGACGACGGTGACCCTCGGTGGCTTCGGCTGGCCGCTGCTGCGCAAGGCCGGCTACCCGTCGGAGGCCGGTGGCGGTGTGCTCGCCGCGGCCGGCATCGGCGCGATCATGTCGCCGCCGACCCTGGGCGCCGCGGCGTTCATCATCGCCGAGCTGCTCAACGTCTCCTACCTCGAGGTGCTGATCTGGGCGACGATCCCGACGATCCTGTACTACCTCGGCATCGTCCTCGCGATCGAGTTCGACGCCCGCCGGCACGGCACGCGCCAGGTCGAGGTGGAGGAGAAGTCGGCCTGGCGGCTGCTCCTGCGGTTCGGGTACCACTTCAGCTCGCTGGCCGCGATCGTCGTCTTCCTGGCCATGGGCTACACGCCCTTCCGCGCGGTCGTGTACGCCACCGCGCTGGCCTTCCTGCTCAGCTGGCTGGACCGCGAGCACTGGATGACGCCGAAGCGGGTCTGGCACGCGCTCGGCCAGGGCGCGGTCGGCGCCCTCTCGGTCATCCCCGTCATGGCGGTCGCCGGCATCATCGTCGGCGTCATGACCCTCACCGGTCTGGCGCTGCGCCTGGCCGGCATCATCGTCGACTTCGCCGGCGGCAGCCTGGTGCTCACCGCGCTCTTCTCGGCGATCGTGGTGATCCTGCTCGGCCTGGCCGTGCCGGTCACGGCGAGCTTCATCATCTCGTTCGTGATCATCTCGCCGGCGCTGCAGCAGGTCGGCGTCGAGCCGTTCGCGGCGGCGATGTTCATCTTCTACTACGCGGTGCTCAGCGAGGTCTCCCCGCCGACGGCGCTGTCGCCCTTCGCGGCCGCGGCGATCACCGGCGGCAAACCGGTGCCGACGATGTGGCTCACCTGGAAGTACACGCTGCCGGCGTTCCTCGTGCCGTTCATCTTCGTGCTCTCGCCCAACGGCGTCGGCCTGCTCTTCGAGGGCGGCGCCGCCACGGTGGCCATCGCGTTCGTCGCCTCCTCCCTCGCGGTCGGCGCGCTCGCCGTGGTCACGGGCAAGTGGCTCATCGGGCCGGCCGCCTGGCCGGAGCGGGCGCTCTTCCTCGGCGCGGCCATCGCGCTGCTGGTCATGGAGCCCCTGTGGATCGCGATCGGGCTGTCGTTCGGCGTGCTCGGCACCGTGGTGCACCTGGTCATGCGCCGGCGGGCAGGGGACGACGTCGCCGGCAAGGTGAAGGACCTGGTCCCCGGACGGGGGAGCGGGTCGTCCGACGACACCGGGTCGCCGACGGGCACCGCGACGACCGGCACCACGACGACCGGCACCACGACGACCGGCACCACGACGACCGGTGCCAGCGCGTCGGGCACCGACCGCCCCGGGGAGCGCTGACGTGGGCGGGCCCCGGCGGCGGGGGACGGCGTGATCACCGGGGTCGCCGACCTGCACGTCCACGGGGCACCCAGCCTCGTGGAGCGGCACGGCTTCGACCACGAGGTGCTCGGCGCGCACGGGTCGGTCGGCGTCGACCTGGCGGTGCTCAAGGCGCACGAGGGCTCGACCGTCGAGCGGGCGGTGCTCGCCGCCCAGCGCGGTGAGGCCGCCGGCGTCGAGGTGTACGGCGGCATCGTGCTCAACTCGCCGGTCGGCGGCGCCAACCCGGATGCGGTCGAGGTGGCGGCGCGGCTGGGTGGCCGGGTGGTGTGGATGCCGACGGTGTCGGCGCCGGCGCACATCACCTCGCCGTCCAGCCCGGCGCGCTCGGTGCACCGGGGCATGGTGTTCCGGCAGGTCGACGTCGTGGACGACGGCGGCGCGCTGCTGCCCGCGTGGCAGGACGTGCTCGACGTCGTCGCCGCCTACGACCTGGTGCTCGCCTCGGGCCACCTCACCTGCGCGCAGACCCTGGTGCTGTTCCGCGCGGCCAAGGCGGCGGGGGTGACCCGGATGCTGTTCAACCACCCCCGGATGCCGTTCCTGGAGTGGGACGACGACGCCGCGCCCGAGCTGGCCCGCCTGGGCGTGGTGCTGGAGCTCGGCATCCTGCCCGACATCCTGACCACCGACGGCCCGCCCTCCACCACGCTCGGCGAGGTCTACCCGCACGACATGCTCGCCTTCGGCGGCGACCTCGGGCACGCGCACCACCCGACGATGGAGCAGGCGCTGCCGGCCTGGCTGGCCGACCTCGAGCGGTCGATGGGGGAGACCGACGCCGAGCAGGTCCTGACCACGGTCGGGCGACGGCTGGTGCGGCGGTGATCCGGGTCGCGCTGCTGCCGGGCGACGGCGTCGGCGCGGAGGTGCTCGAGGGGCCGGCCCGGCTGCTGCGCCGGCTGGCGGAGCAGGGGCTGGTGGAGGTCACCGGCCCGTGGCCGGTCGGGGCGCGGGCCGCGGCGGCCACCGGCGAGGTGCTGCCCGAGGAGACGCTGGCCGCCTGCGACGACGCCGACGCGATCCTGCTCGGCGCCGTGGGGGACGACCCGGGTGTCCCGCCCGAGGTCTGCCCCCGGCCGGAGGTCGCGCTGCACCGGCTGCGGGCCCGCTACGACCTGCGCATCTCGGTGCGCGACATCCCGCTCGGCGAGGACGGCGACCTCACCGTCGTCCGCAACCTCATCGGCGGCTCCTACGGCACCGGGCCGGCCGACCGCACCTACTCCGAGGACGGCGGCGAGGCCGCCGACGTGCTGCGGCTGACCCCGGGGCGCGTCGCCGAGGTGGTCGACCTGGGCATCGACCGGCTGCTCCAGCGGGGCCCCGGCCCCGGGGCCGGGCGCCTGGTGTCGGTGGACAAGGCGAACCTCTACGCCACCGGCCGGCTGTGGCGGCAGGTCGCCACCGAGGTCGCCGGCCGCCGCGGCGTCCCCGTCGAGCACCGGTACGTCGACCGCGCCGCCTTCGAGCTGGGGTCGGGCGCCGAGGTGCCGGCGGTGATCGTCACCGAGGGGCTGCTCGGCGACATCCTCAGCGACCTCGCCGCCGGGCGGGCCGGCTCGCCGGCGCTGTGCGGATCGGCCTCGATCCACCCCGGCCCACCGGCGCAGGGGCGGTGCCAGGGGTTGTTCGAGCCGGCGCACGGCTCGGCGCCGCGGCGGGCCGGGCTGCGCCAGGTCTCCCCGCTCGGCGGGTTCCTCGCCCTCGTCGCGCTGCTGCAGCACTTCGAGGCCACCCGGGCGGTGGGCGACCGGCTGCGCGCGGCGACGCACACCGTGCTGCGGGACGGCCCCTTCACCTACGACCTCGCCCCGGCCGGGATCGCGCCGGTCGCCACCGACGAGGTCGCCGACGCCGTGCTCGCCGCGTTCGACGCGACGGCACCCGGCGGCGAGGGCACGCCCGTGGAGGTGCGGCCCGAGCCGGACGTGCGGGTGCCGGCGGAGGTGCTGGAGCGCTGGACGGTCGACGTCCTGGAGTCCGCCGGCGTGCGGCCCGCGCACGCCCGGGACGTGGCGCACGTGCTCGGGTACGCCGACCTGTCGGGGATCGACTCGCACGGCATCGCCCGGCTGCCGGCCTACGTGACGATGATCGGCAGCGGCGCCATCGCCGCGAGCGGCGAGCCGGTGGTGCACTCCGACGGCGGGGCCGTCGCCCTCGTCGACGGGCAGGGGCTGCTCGGCCACCCGGTCACGGCGCTGGCGCTCGAGGAGGCGGTCCAGCGGGCGCGGCGGTACGGCGTCGGCTGGGTCAACGTGCGCCGCAGCAGCCACCACGGCGCGAGCGGCTCCTACGTGCACGACGTCGCCACGCAGGGCCTGGTCGGGCTGGTGGCCACGAACACCGGCCCGATCGTCGCCCCCACCGGCACCGGCCGGCCGTACTTCGGCACCAACCCCCTCGCGCTGGGCGTGCCGGTCGCCGGCGAGGAGCCGATGGTGTTCGACATGGCCACCTCCGCGGTGGCCGGCGGCAAGTTCGAGATCGCGCTGCGCCAGGGGCTGCCGGTGCCGCGCGGCTGGGGCCTGACCGCCGACGGCCGGCCGACGACCGACCCCGCGGCGGTCTTCCCGGGCAAGGGCGCGCTGCTGCCGCTGGGCAGCGACCGCGAGCGCTCCAGCCACAAGGGCTACGGCCTGGGCCTGCTGGTCGAGGTGCTCACCGCGGTGCTCGCCGGTGGCCCGCTCGGCCCGGAGGTCGGCAACCTGACGTTCCGGTCCGAGCCGCGGCCGCCGGGCACCAGCCACCTCGTCGTCGTCCTCGACCCGGCCCGGCTGGGCGACCCCGCCCGCATGCGCGACGAGATGCACCGGATGCTCGCCGAGCTGCGGGCGCTCCTGCCCGTCGACGACGAGCTGCCGGTGCGCACCCCGGGCCAGCGCGCCGCGGCCGAGCGCGCGCGGCGGCGGGCGGAGGGCGTGCCGCTGGACCGGGAGACGCACGCGGCGCTGGTCGCCCTCGGCGACCGGCTCGGCCGGCCGCTGGGGGCCGCCGCCCGTGGCTGAGCGCACCGCCGCCCCGGTCGCCTCCGGCCGCGCCGTCGCCCAGGGCGTCTCGGTCTCGGTGCTCGGCGTGCTGCCGGCCTTCCTCGTCGGCGCGCTCGCGGTGCAGATCCGGGCCGACCTCGGGGTGGGTCTCGGCGTCTTCGGGCTCGCCGCGGCCACGCTCTTCGCCGTCTCCGGCTCGCTCGCCCGGCCCGGCGGCCGGCTGGTGCAGCGGCTGGGCTCCCGCCGGGGCACCGCGCTCGCGGCGCTGCTCTCGATCGCCTCGCTCGGCGTCATCGCGCTCGCGCAGGACGCGGCCTGGCTGATGGCCGGGCTGGCGATCGGCGGCCTCGGCAACGCCGTCGCCCAGCCCTCGGCCAACCTGGGCATCTCCGAGCTGGTCACCGAGGCCCGGCTGGGGCTGGCCTTCGGGATCAAGCAGTCCTCGATCCCCGCGGCGACGCTGCTCGGCGGGCTGGCCGTGCCCGGCATCGCGCTCGTGCTGGGCTGGCGGTGGGCGGTGCTCGCCGCGATCGGCCTGGCGCTGGCGCTGCTGCTGTGGGCCGTCCTCACCGGCCGGGACGCCCGGTCCCGCGCGCCGGCGGCCGCCGACCGGGGGCCGGACAAGGGGATTCCGCGCCGGGGGCTGGTCGTGCTGACCGTCGGTGGCTTCCTCGGCTCGGCGGCGGCCACCTCCACGGGGGTGTTCCTGGTCGACTCCGCCGTCGCGGCGGGCCTGCGCCCGGGCGCCGCCGGGCTGCTGTTCGCCGCCTGCTCGGTGGTGGGTCTCGGCGCGCGCGTCTGGTTCGGGTGGCTCGCCGACCGGTACCCCGACCGCAGCCGGTACCTGTTCATCGCCAACCTCATGGCCGGTGGGTCGGTGGCCTACCTGCTGCTGGCCACCGGCATCACGCCGCTGTTCGTCGCCGGCTCCTTCGGCGCGTACCTGCTCGGCTGGGCCTGGACCGGCCTGTTCCACTTCGCGGTGATCCGCGACAACCGGACGGCGGCGGCCTCGGTGACCGGCTTCGTCCAGACCGGCCTCTCCCTCGGTGCGGCCAGCGGGCCGCTGCTGTTCGGCGTGGTCGCGCAGGCCTTCTCCTACCGCGCGGCGTGGACCACCGCGGCGGTGCTGAGCCTCGCGGCGGCGCTGACGGTGCGCTCGGCCCGCCGCACCGTCCGCCGGTCCCGCGGCCTGCCGGTGACCTCGCTGCGGCACCCCTGGCGGCCCGCGGCGGTGCCCGACCTGCACTCCCCGACCTGACCGGCGCGCCCGGCCCTTCCGGCGGGCGCACCACGAGAGGAGCACCCCGATGAGCACCTGCCGGCTGCACCCACCCGGCCCCCGCCCCGACCCCGCGCTGCTCGCCCGGGCCCGCGGGCTGCCGACCAGCATCCTGTCCGACAGCATGGAGCGGGCCCAGGGCGCGACCGGCCTGCACTGGGTGCCCGGCGCCGCGTGGCCGCGCGTCGCCGGGCCGGCGTTCACCGTGCGCACCCGCCCGGGCGACAACCTGGTGGTGCACCGGGCGCTGGACCTCGCCGAGCCGGGCGACGTGCTCGTCGTGGACGGCGGCGGCGCGCTGGACCGGGCGGTGCTGGGCGAGATCATGGCCCGCTACGCCGCCGCGCGGGGGCTGGCGGCGCTGGTGGTGGACGGCGCCGTCCGGGATCGGGAGGGTCTGGCCGAGGGGCAGGTGCCGGTCTTCGCGCGGGGGATCAACCACCTCGGGCCCTACAAGGACGGCCCGGGGGAGGTGCGCGGTCCGGTGCAGGCCGGTGGCGCGGTGGTGCGCGACGGCGACCTGGTCGTGGGCGACGCCGACGGGGTCGTGGTGGTGCCGCACGAGCGGGCCGCCGAGGTGGTCGCGGCGGGGGAGGAGCGGCTGGCCGCCGAGGAGGAGATGTTCCGGCAGATCGCCGCCGGCACCCTGGACCGCTCGTGGGTGACCGCGGCGCTGGCCGAGGTGCCCGCCGGCGAGCGGAGCGCGCGGTGACCCCGCGCTGGGGGCTGATCGGGTTCGGCGAGGCCGGCCGGGTCATCGGCGGTGCGGTCGCCGCCGCGGGCGCCGACCTGCTGGTGCACGACCGCGTCCTGCTCGACCCCGCCCGCGGTCCGGCGGCGCGTGCGGCGATCGAGGCCACCGGTGCCTCGGCGGCCGAGGAGCTCGCGGCCCTCGCCGACCGGGACGTCGTGCTCTCCCTGGTCACGCCGGCGACCGCGGTGGCGGCGGCGGTGGAGTGCGCCGCCGGCAGCCGGGACGACCTGCTCTACGTCGACCTCAACTCCACCGCACCCGGGGACAAGCGTGCGGTGGCCGAGGCGCTCGGCGGCGACCGGGTGGTCGACGGCGTGATGACCGGCGGCGGGATCACCCTCGACGGCGCGGCGATCCCCATCTCGCTGGCCGGGCCGCAGGCGGAACGGGCGGCGGGGCTGCTGCGCGGGGTGGGGCTGCGAGCCGGCGTGGTCGGCGGCGAGGTCGGCGCGGCCGCGGCGCTGAAGATGCTGCGCAGCGTCGTCGTCAAGGGGATGGAGGGGCTCTGGGTGGAGGCGCTGCTGGCCGCCCGGGAGCTCGGGGTCGTCGAGCCGCTGATCGCGATGGTCGAGGAGACGCTGGACCGCTACCCGACCCGCGACTTCGCCACGATGCTGGTGACCACGCACGTCGGGCACGCCGGGCGGCGGCAGGTCGAGGTGCGGATGGCCCGGGACACCGTCGCCGGGACCGGGGTGCCGCCGCTGCTCTCCGGCGGGCTGGTGGCGCGGCACGAGCTGACCGCGCGGGGCCTGGCCGCGGCCGGCCACGAGCCCGGGGCGGTGCCGGCGTCCCTGGCCGAGGCCCTCGACGTCCTGGGGCGGCTGCCCGCCGATCCGCCGGGGTGACCGGGCTCAGCCCGAGCGGGCCTGCCGGCGCAGCCGCTGCGCCGCCACGAGCTCGGGCCGGTCCCGCAGCAGCATGCGCCGGCCCTGCACCACGACCGCGCCCGCCACCGCCGAGACCGCGGCGGTGGCGTACCAGGCGACCGCGTAGGAGGTCGAGGCGACGACCACGCCGAACGCCAGCGGGCCCAGTGCCGCCCCGGCGCCCATCCCACCCTGGGTGATGGAGGTGGCGCGGGCCGCCATGCCCGGGTGCATGCGGGCCACCGAGTAGGTGGACAGCCCCGCCCAGGCCCACCCGGTGCAGTAGCCGATCACCGCGCCCGCGGCCACCAGAACCTCCACCCCGGTGCCCAGCAGGGCGTAGGCGAGCCCGCCGATCGACATCTGCGCGGCGACGACCAGCAGCCACCGGGTGCGCACCCGGTCGGCCAGCCAGCCGAACGCCACGCGCGCCGCCGCGCCGACGCCGCTGGCCACCGCGGCGAGCACGCCGGCGGTCGCGGGGGCGATGCCGGAGTCGACGGCGGTGGCGACGAAGAAGGATCCCAGCGCGTTGCCGGTGGCCGCGCCCAGCATGAGCCCGAGGGCGAGCACGACGAGGGCGGCCCGGTGGAAGGGCCCCGCCGCCTCGGAGGTCTGGACGGCGTCGCGGGCCGGCAGCCGGGCGCTCCCGGGGACGCCGAGCAGGACCAGCAGCGCCAGCACGCTGCCGATCACGAAGGCGGTGCGCCAGCCGAGCGGGATGGCGACGAGCGGGACGGCGACCCCGGCGAGCATGGTCGAGAGCGGGATCGCCGCCTGCTTGGTGCCGTAGGCCAGCCCGTGCCGGCCGGGCGTCACCGCGCGGGCGATCAGGTCGTTGCTCGCCGGCTGGCCGACCCCGTTGCCCCAGCCGGCCACGACCAGCGCGCCGACCAGCACCGCGGTGTGCTGCGCCCCGACGGCGACGGCGAGCATCGCCAGCCCGCCGACGACGGCGGAGAGCCGGACCACCGGCGAGGTGCCGAAGCGGCGCACCACGGCGCCGGCGGTCAGCGCCGAGACCGCCGAGACGAGGAAGAAGCAGGCGACCAGGCTCCCGAGGAGCGAGGGCCCGAAACCGAGCTCCTCGCGGATCTGCACCCAGAGGACGCCGACCATGTAGATGGGCAGCACGCCGACCGTCGTCACGGTCACCGCGGCGGCCGCTGCCGCCCCCGAGCTCGCCGGCCCGCGGTCCCGCCGCCGGGCCGGCGCGGTCACGCCCACCACGGCGCGCTCACGCGGCGGAACGGCGGTCGAGCAGGTCGTCGACGATGTGCTCGGCGATGGCCAGGGACGAGGTGGCGGCCGGGGAGGGCGCGTTGCGCACGGCGACGACGGCTCCGGTGCGGGTGATGCGGAAGTCGTCGACGAGGCTGCCGTCGGTCTCGAGGGCCTGCGCACGGATGCCCGCCTCGGCGGGCACCAGGTCGGCGACGGTCAGCTCGGGCACGTAGCGCTGGGCGGCCCGGGTGAACGCCCGCTTGCTCAGCGACCCGTACATCTCGGCGACGCCGGTGCGCCAGTGCTGCCGGGCGAACCGGCGGAAGCCGGCGTAGCGGGCGGTCTCGGCCAGCTCGCGGAGGTCGAGGTCGCGGCGGCGGTAGCCCTCGCGCGCGAGCGCCAGGACCGCGTTCGGGCCGACCAGCACCTCGCCGTCGAACCGAGGGGTCAGGTGCACCCCGAGGAAGGGGTACCGCGGGTCGGGCACCGGGTAGACGAGGCCGTTGACCAGCTCGCGCTTCCCGGGGACGAGGGCGAAGTACTCGCCGCGGAAGGGCACGATGCGCGGCGCCCCCACGTCGCCGGCCAGCTGGGCCAGCCGGTCGACCTGCAGCCCGGCGCAGAGGACCACCCGGTCGACGACGAGCTCCTCGCCGTCCCCCCCGCGGACGACGACCTCCTCGGCCGGCCCGCCCGTGGTGTGCCGCAGGTCGGTCACGGCGAAGCCGGTGCGGACGGTGGCCCCGCGGGCCTCGGCGTCGGCCGCCAGCGCCCGGGTGATGCCCGCGTAGTCGACGATCGCCGTGGTGGGGGAGTGCAGGGCGCCGACGCCGGTGACGTGCGGCTCGAGCTCGGCGAGCTCGCCCCGACCGATGATGCGGATGCCGGGGACGCCGTTGGCGCGGGCCCGCTCGGCGATCGCGCCGAGCCGGTTCTCCTCGGTGGCGTCGAGGGCGACGAGCACCTTGCCGATCTCGTCGTAGCCGAGACCGTGCTCGGCGCAGAACTCCCTGAGCAGCGCGACGCCGCGGCGGCAGAGGACCGCCTTCAGCGAGCCCGGCTCGTAGTACAGCCCCGCGTGCACCACGCCGCTGTTGCGCCCGGTCTGGTGGGCGGCGAGGTGGTCCTCCTTCTCCAGCAGCGTCACCCGGGCGTCCGGCTCGAGCTGCAGGAGGCGCCGGGCGACCGCCGCGCCGATGATGCCGCCGCCGACGACGGCGAACCGGGTGGAAGACATGGATCCTCCGATCTGGGCCCACGGGGTGGGACCCGGCCTGAGCATCGCCCGGGCAACCGTTACGGTGACCTTGTGATGGCGATCACCGAGTGTTGCAGCCCGTGGCAGGGTGCGTCCGCGCGGGGTGCGCGGTGGTGACCACCCTGCGGGGGGTCCTGCCCATCACCCTCACCCCGTTCACCGACGACGGCGCAGTGGACGAGGGGAGCATCGACACCCTGGTCGAGGACTACCTCGGCGCCGGCGCCCACGGCCTGACCATCCTCGGCATCATGGGCGAGGCCGCCAAGCTGCTCGACGAGGAGCGGGAGCGGGTGCTCCGCCGCTACGTCGGGGCGGCCGCCGGGCGGGTGCCGGTCGTGGCCGGCGTGTCGGCCCGCGCGACGCACATGGCGCTGGACTACGCGCGCCGGGCCGAGGACGCCGGCGCGGCGGCGGTCATGCTCGCGCCGCCCGACAACACGAAGAACCTCGACCTGGTCTTCGAGCACTTCCGCCGGGTCGCCGAGGCGGTGTCGGTGCCGGTGGTGGTGCAGGACGAGCCGGTGAACACCGGCGTCACGATGCCGGCGCCCTTCCTCGTGCGGCTGCTCGAGGAGATCGAGGGGTGCCGGTACCTCAAGCTCGAGGAGACGCCGACGCTGCCGAAGATCACCGCGGTGCGGAAGGCGGTCACCTCGCCGGTGGGCATCTTCGGCGGCCTCGGCGGGGTCTACCTGTACGAGGAGCTGCTGCGCGGTGCCGACGGGATCATGACCGGGTTCGGCTTCCCGCAGGTCCTGGTCGGCACCTACGAGAAGTTCGTCGCCGGCGACCGCGCGGAGGCCCAGGCCTACTTCTTCAAGCACCTGCCGCTGATCCGCTACGAGGCGCAGCTGGGGGTCGGCGGGGTCACCATCCGCAAGCAGGTGTTCGCCCGGCGCGGCGCGATCAGCTCGCCGCACGCGCGGTTCCCGGCCCCGCCGGTCGACGACGTCACCCTCGCCGAGCTCGACGACCTGATCGCGGCCGTCGGTCTCTGACCGGCGGTCACCCGAGAGACGGGAACCCCAGTGCGACTGACCTCCCTGCGGATCGACGGCGCCGAGCCGGCGGCACTCGTCCGCCCCTCCGGTGCGGTGCTGCTCACCGCCGTCAACGAAGCCCTGGGCACCACCTGGCCGGGCACGGTGCAGGAGCTGCTGGAGCAGGGGCAGGTCGAGCCGCTGCGGGAGTGGGTCGGCGGGGCGCCGGCCGGGCTGCTCGACGAGCTGGCCATCCCGCAGGACCGGCTCGCCTACGCGCCGCTCTACCGGCGGCCCCGCAAGATCTGGGGCATCGGGCTGAACTACGTCGAGCACGCCGCCGACCTGTCCGAGAAGGCGCCGTCGACGGAGCCGGCGAGCTTCCTCAAGCCCGACACCGCGATCATCGGCCCGGGCGACGCGATCCGGATCCCGCCGCAGTCGCAGCGGACCACGGCCGAGGGCGAGCTCGGTCTGATCATCGGCCGGGAGTGCCGGGACGTCGACGAGGCCGACGCGCCCGGCGTCGTCGCCGGGTTCACCACGATCATCGACATGACCGCCGAGGACATCCTCGAGAAGAACCCGCGGTACCTGACCCGGTCGAAGAGCTTCGACACCTTCTTCAGCTTCGGCCCGGAGCTGGTCACCGTCGACGAGGTGGCCGACGTCGACGCGCTCGAGGTCGCGACCATCCACAACGGCGAGGTGCACCGGCGCAACGTCGTCTCCAACATGACGTTCCGGCCGTGGTGGCTGGTGGCCTTCCACTCGCGGGTGATGACCCTGCTGCCCGGCGACATCATCTCGACCGGCACCCCCGGTGCCGTGCACATCCGGCCCGGCGACACCGCCGGTTGCTCCATCGCCGGCTTCCGTGACCTCTCGAACCCCGTGGAGTGACCGATGGACCTGCAGCTGACCGGTAGGACCGCGCTCGTGACCGCGGCCAGCAAGGGGCTGGGGCGGGCGACCGCCACCCAGCTGGCCGCCGAGGGCGCGCGGGTGATGATCTCCAGCCGCGGCGAGGAGCAGCTGGCGAGGACGGCGGCCGAGATCGCCGAGGCCACCGGGGCGCAGGTCGAGCACTGCCCGGCCGACGTCGCCGATCCCGCTGACGTCGAGCGGCTGCTGGAGGAGGCCCGGAGCCGGCTCGGGGGCGTGGACGTCCTCGTCGCCAACGCCGGCGGCCCCCCGCCCGGCGGGTTCGACGCGGTCGACGACGCGAAGTGGTACCAGGCGCACGACCTCAACCTGATGAGCACGGTCCGGCTGATCCGCGGGGTGCTGCCGCACATGCGGGAGCAGCAGTGGGGGCGCATCGCCGTCGTCACGTCGTCGTCGGTGAAGCAGCCGATCGAGAACCTGCTGCTGTCCAACACCTACCGGGTGGCCGTCGTCGGCCTGGCCAAGTCGCTGGCCATCGAGTTCGCGGGTGAGGGCGTGCTGGTCAACACGGTCGGCCCCGGCCGGATCGCCACCGACCGGGTCGCCGCGCTGGACGCCAACCAGGCGGAGAAGACCGGCCTCTCGATCGAGGAGGTGCGGGCGCGGTCGGAGAAGGCGATCCCGCTGGGTCGCTACGGGGAGGCCGAGGAGTTCGGCCGCGTGGCGGCGTTCCTCGTCTCCGGCGCGAACACCTACCTGACCGGGCAGAACCTGCTCGTCGACGGCGGCCTGGTCAGGGCCATCTGATGCGCATCGCCCGGTACCAGGCCCCCGGCGGCGCGCCCTCCTACGCCGTCGTCGAGGGCGACGGCGAGGACGCGGTGCTGCACGCCCTCGAGGGGCTGCCCTACGACGGCCTCCGCCGGACCGGGGAGCAGCTGCCGCTCGGGCAGGCGCGGTTGCTGGCGCCGGTCGAGCCGAGCAAGGTGGTGGCGTTCGGGCGGAACTACGCCGAGCACGCCAAGGAGCTCGGCAACGAGGTGCCCGAGGTGCCGATCGTGTTCCTCAAGCCCTCCACCTCGGTCGTCGGCCCGGACGCCGAGGTCGAGTACCCGGCGCTCACCTCGGACCTGCACTACGAGGGCGAGCTCGCGGTCGTCATCGGCCGGCGCTGCAAGGCGGTGGCGGCCGAGGAGGTCGCCGGGGTGGTGTTCGGCTACACCGTGGCCAACGACCTCACGATGCGCGACGTGCAGAAGAGCGAGGGTCAGTGGACCCGCGGCAAGGGGTTCGACGGCGCCTGCCCGCTCGGGCCGTGGGTGGAGACCGAGATCGACCCCTCGTCGCTGGCGCTGCGGTCTTCCGTCAACGGCGAGCTGCGGCAGGACGGGACGACGGCGGACATGCTGCGCGACGTCGCCGCGTGCGTCTCCTGGGTGAGCCAGGCGATGACGCTGCTGCCCGGTGACGTGGTGTTGACCGGCACGCCGGCCGGGGTGGGGTCGCTGCAGCGCGGGGACCACGTCGAGGTGACCGTGGAGGGCATCGGCACGCTGGCCACCCGCATCACCGGCTGACCGGCTGCTGGGGCGACTGTCGGGGTCCCCGCCCGAGGTGGAGCCGGGTTCCAAGCTGCCCACGCGCGGGTTGACCCGGACCAGCGGACCTCGAGCCGCGTCTGCACGCGGCTCAGGGTTAGGTGGAGCGGCTCAACCCCCGGGCTGGCCCGGATCCCGGCTCGACGTGGCCACCCAGCGCTCCCCTGCCCGGCTCGAGCGGACTGCCTCCCCTTCAATCACGGCGGAGGTCCGGGCGTGCTGAGACTCGACCAGGGCAGGGCCGGGACCATGGCTACAGGCCTCATCCACCGCCTTTCGAGGACCTCCCCGCGTCCTTGAGTGGCCCACTATGGGAGACGTCCCCGTCACTGGGGATGGCGGTGCAGCCATAGGCGCATCCGGATCGCAAAGCTGAGTCCAGACAAATAGATGGCAGTCGCCACGGCAAGACACACCCACATGGTTGGTGTGCCGTCGAAATATCTCAGCAAGACGGCGCCGAAGAAGGTGCCCATCCATACCCCGTGCCAGAGCTGTGAAGCCGCCTGCTCCGCCCGCCAGCGGGCGAATGGCTCGTCGGCCGGATCGATGAGGCGACCGAACACCAAGTCTTCGACGATCTTCCGGCGTCGAGATCGGTCCAGGGACAGGTACGGCGCTCTCGCGCGACCTTGTCCGCGATGCCGCCCCCCGCTCACGGACCGATTGTCGGCTGCTGGGCGTGCGCCCTTGAGCCGCCTTCCGTCCCAGAGCGGCCCACTGAGGGCTACTCCGCAAGAGGCCGGTACTTCTCCCGAAACCGGTTGACCGGCATGGTCGCCAGGTCTTGCTGGACCTGGTTCAGGAGGTGCCCGACCGAGTCACCGGGAGGAGCAGACGGTCGGAGTAGCCAACGTGCGCCGCTGCGGTCTTCGACGGATACGCGGTCACCGCGCCACCGTCGGCGCATGTGACGGGCGTGCAGTGCTCGAGCTGCTGGTACGTGTTCCGAAGCGGGCGGGACGTGGGCACACATGGCAGCTTGATCCCGAAGGTCGTGGTCTTCCTCGTAGATGCACTCAGCGCATGCGTTGAGCACCAGCGAAGTGCCGGGGTGGTGGCTCCAAGCGTGTCCACAGTCGGGGCAGCTAGGAGTGGTCACGACACGGGAGGCTAGCCGCCGATGTGCAGCAGGGCGGGTGTCCCTGGAGCCGCCTCCGGGGCCAAGAAGCAGGGCTGCCGCCACGGTGGCGTCGGAGGCGGATTCGTACCCGCCGAATGCCTTGCTGCCCATCCACCGCCGGCCGATTCGGGCGTTCAGCGGGGCGGGGTCAGCCCCAGGGACTGCGCCCACAGCCGGGTGAGCGTCTCCACCAGGCGCTCCTGCTCGAAGTCGCCGCCGAGCACCAGCCAGTAGTGCACCAGCCCGTTCACCATGGCGACGAGGGCGTGGGCGCTGTACTCGGCGTCCAGGTCGGCCGCGACCAGCCCGTCGGCCTGGTACCGCTCGATGCTGTGCCGGACCCGGCCGACCATCCGCTCGCGGGCGCCCTGCCGGACGGCGCGCACCTCGGGGTCGAAGGTGGTGACCTGCTCGAACAGCGCCATCAGCGCGGTGTTCTCCCGGTACATCGCGACGAACCGGCGGTTGGCCCGCTCGATCGCGGCGACCGGGTCTACGAGGCGGTCACGCGCGCCGCCGTCGTCCGCGCCGCTGCCTGCCTCGGCGCCGCTACCGCCCTCCGCGCCGCTGCCGAGGGAGGCGTAGAGGTCGTCCATCGTGGCGGCGACGAGGGCCCGGAAGACGTCGGTCTTGGACCGGAAGTATGTGTAGAAACTGCCGTGCGCGACGCCGGCCGCCGCCGAGATGTCGGTGACGCGGGCGTCGAGGAACCCGTCCCGCTCGAACACCTGCCGGGCCGCGTCGAGCAGCCGCCCGCGCATCGCCCGGCCGCGCTCGGTGAGCGGGGTTGCGGGGCCCTCCGCGGCAGCGACCGCGGCGGCGCCCGGCTGCTCGGTCGGACCAGGGAGCTGCACCAGGAGGCCTCCTTCCCGGGACGCCCGGGCACGGTTGACACTGACGTCGGTGTCAACTTAGCTGGTCGTGCCCATCCCGTCGCCCGCCCGGAAGGCGGATCACGTTGACCGGTTCGTCGACCGACTCCCGCCCCGGTGGGTTCGGCGCCCTGCTGCGGCCGCGCGGGATCGCCCTGCTCGGCATCTCCGGCCGCACCGAGAACCTGATGTCCCGGCCGCTGCGCTACCTGGTCGAGCACGGCTACACCGGCGCGCTGTACCCGGTGAACCCCAACTACGAGGAGCTGGTCGGGCAGAAGTGCTACCCGACGCTGGCCGACGTCCCCGGGCCGGTGGACCTGGTGCTGGTGCTGGTCGCCGCCGACCGGGTGGAGGACGCGATCCGGCAGGCGGCCGCGGCCGGCGCCTCGGCCGCGGTCGTCTACGCCTCCGGCTTCGCCGAGGTGGGTCCCGACGGGCTGGCGCTGCAGCAGCGGCTTGCCGCGGTGGCGCGGGAGACCGGCGTCCGGGTGCTGGGCCCCAACTGCCAGGGCTTCCTCTACGCGCCGACCGGCGTGGTCGCCACCTTCACCGCGGCCGCCGACCGCCCGCTGACCTCCGACAGCGGCGTCGCCTACGTCGGGCAGAGCGGTGCCGTCGGCGGCTCGGTGCTCGACCTCGCCACCGACATGGGGCTGGGCCTGTCGTTCTGGGCGAGCACCGGCAACCAGGCCGACCTCGACCTGCTGGAGGTCTCCCGGGAGCTGCTGGAGGACCCGGCCATCCGCGTCCTGATGCTCTACGTGGAGGCCACCGACGACGGGCAGGCCTACGCCGAGCTCGCCCGCCGGGCGCGCGAGACCGGTCGGCACCTGGTGGTGCTCCGATCGGGCCGCTCCAGCGCCGGGCGCCGGGCGGTGGCCAGCCACACCGGCTCGATGCTGGGGGACGACGTCGCCTTCGTGCTCACCTCCGAGGAGCACGGCGTGGTGCTCGTCCACGACATCGACGAGCTGCTGTCGGTCGCGGCGCTGCTCTCCACCGGCAAGCGGTCGGAGGGGCGGCGGATCGCCGTCGTCACCACCTCGGGCGGCGCCGGCAGCCTCGCGGCCGACCAGTGCGAGGACCACGGCCTGGAGATGCCGGAGCTCTCCGCCGACACCCAGGACCGGCTGCGCCCGCTGATCCCGGCGTTCGGCGCGCTGGCCAACCCGGTCGACGTCACCGCCCAGCTGTTCAACCGGGGCGCGCACGCCTTCGGTGACGTCTGCCGGATCGTCGCCGACGACCCGTCGGTGGACGCGATCGCCGTCTTCGTGACGATGGTCGTGGGCGACGCCGGCGCGCGGCTGGCCGAGGACCTGGTGCTCACCGCCGCCAAGCTGCCGGTGCCGCTGCTCGTCGGCTGGATCGCGGGGCAGGAGCTGACCACCGAGGGCCGGCGGGTGCTCCGCGACGCGGGCATCCCGGTCTTCGGCTCGGTGGGCGGGGTGGTCCGGGCCGCCGCGCGCATGGCGCCGCCGCCGCACCGGGGAGCGGCGCCCGCGCTGCCGCCCGCGCCCGAGGTGCCGGCCGCCCGGGTCCGCGAGCTGCTGGAGGCCGACGTCGTCGACGGGGCGGAGCTGCTGCGCGCCATCGGCGTCGCCCAGCCCGCCGCCACGCTGGTGACGACGCCCGAGGCGGCCCGCGAGGCGGTCGCCGCGCTGCCCGGCCCGGGGGTGCTCAAGCTGGCCGCCGGCGACCTCGCGCACAAGAGCGAGGTCGGCGGGGTGCGGGTCGGGGTGCCCGCCGAGGAGGCCGCGACCGTCTTCACCGACCTGGTCGAGGCGGCTCGCCGGCACCACGTCCCGGACGTCGAGGGGGTGCAGGTGCAGGAGCTCATCCCACCCGGCACCGAGCTGATCCTCGCCGCGACCGCCGGCCGCGACGGCTTCCCCCCGGTGGTCACCGTCGGGCTGGGCGGGATCACCACCGAGCTCTACCGCGACATCGCCTCCGGCCTCGCACCGGTGACCCCGGAGCGGGCCTGGTCGATGCTGCGCAGCCTGCGCGCCTGGCCGCTGCTCGCCGGCTTCCGCGGTGCGCCGCCGGCCGACGTGGCGGCTGCCGTCGACGCGGTGGTGCGCCTGTCGCAGGCCGCGGTTGCCGGGGGTGACAGGCTGGCCGAGTTCGAGGTCAACCCCCTGATCGTCGGGGCGCAGGGCGGCGGGGCCACCGCCGTCGACGTGCTGGTGCGCACCACCGGCCAGCGCGCCCCGCTCGGCGAATAGCACCACTCACACAGAGAGGCAGGACTCCCGCGTGGGACAGGTACACCTGGAGAAGCAGGGCGGCGTCGCCGTCCTCACCCTCGACAACGTCGAGGTGAAGAACGGCCTGACGCCCGAGATGGGCATGCAGCTGTCGGAGCTGTGCGACGAGGTGGACCGCGACCCCGCCATCGGCGCCGCGGTCGTGCGCGGCAAGGACGGCATGTTCTGCTCGGGCGCCGACCGCCGCCGCTGGACGGCCGGTTCCGACCAGGCCGAGGACAAGACCTACAAGGAGCTCGGCGCGGTCTACCAGGCGTTCCGCCGGGTCGGCCTGCTGCAGGTGCCGACGATCGCCGCCGTCCGCGGTGCCGCCGTCGGCGCCGGCATGAACCTGGCCCTCTCCACCGACCTGCGGATCGTCTCCGAGCGCGCGCGGCTGCTGGCCGGCTTCCTCCGCATCGGCCTGCACCCGGGCGGTGGCTACTTCACCATCAGCTCCCGGACGGCGGGGCGCGAGGCGACCGCCGCGATGGGCCTGTTCAGCGAGGAGATCGACGGGCTCCGCGCCGCGGAGATCGGCCTGGCGTGGAAGGCGGTGCCGGACGAGGAGGTCGAGGACCTCGCGATGGAGCTCGCCGGCCGCGCCGCCAAGGACCCGGAGCTCGCCCGCGAGGCGGCGCGCTCGTTCCGCACCGAGTCCGGCCCGCCCGGGATCGGCTGGGAGGCCGCCCTGCACTTCGAGCGGGCCACGCAGATGTGGTCCCAGCGGCGGCGCGAGACCGCCTGAGCACACCCCGCCGGGCCGCCTGGTGCGGCCCGGCGGGCACCCCCGACCGGAGGAGCCCGGCCATGCAGTTCGGCGCCACACCCCTCACCCCCGCCGAGGAGTCGCTGCGCGCCGAGGTGCGCGGCTTCCTGGCCGCGGAGCTGCCCGCCGGCCACCGCCCGGCGCTCGGCTTCGCGGGCCGCTACGACCCGGACTTCTCGCGGAGGCTCGCCGCCCGCGGGTGGGTGGGCATGGCCATCCCGCCCGAGTACGGCGGGCACGGCCGCAGCGCGGTGGAGCGCTTCGTCGTCGCCGAGGAGTTGCTGGCCGCCGGCGCCCCGATCGGCGCGCACTTCGTGGCCGACCGGCAGACCGGCCCGACGCTGCTGCACTTCGGCACCGAGGAGCAGCGCCGCCGCTTCCTGCCGGGGATCGCGGCGGGGGAGATCTACTTCTCGCTCGGGATGAGCGAGCCCGACTCGGGCTCGGACCTCGCCTCGGTGCGCACCCGTGCGACGCGGGTGGACGGCGGGTGGAGCGTCACCGGCACCAAGGTGTGGACCAGCGAGGCGCACCGCAACCACTACTTCGCCGTGCTGTGCCGGACCTCCCCGATGGAGGAGGGCCGCAAGCACGCCGGGCTCTCTCAGCTGATCGTCGACCTGCGCGCCGACGGCGTGACCGTGTCGCCGATCCCGTACCTCGACGGGTCGCACCACTTCAACGAGGTCGCCCTCGAGGACGTGTTCGTCGCCGACGACATGGTCCTCGGCGAGATCGGCTCGGGCTGGCAGCAGGTGACCAGCGAGCTCGCCTACGAGCGCAGCGGGCCCGACCGGTGGCTCTCGACGTTCCCGGTGCTGCGCGAGTTCGTGCGGGAGGGGGCCGGCAAGGCGGTCGCCGACGACGAGGCGGCGGTGATCGGGCGGCTCGCCGCGCGCGCCTGGGCGATCCGGGGGCTGTCGCTGTCGGTGGCCCGCGCGCTGGACGCCGGGCAGGTGCCGGTGGTCGAGGCGGCCCTGGTCAAGGAGGTCGGCACCCGGTTCGAGCAGGACCTGGTCGAGGCGCTGCGGGGCGCCGCCGAGACGGAGGTCGACCAGGGCACGGGCACGCTGTTCCAGCAGCTGCTGGCCGAGGCCGTGCTGACCTCGCCGTCGTACACGCTGCGCGGGGGTACCACCGAGATCCTGCGGTCCGTGGCCGCGAAGGGGCTGGCATGAGCGAGCACGGCACGATGCTGACCGAGGTGGCCACCGGGCTGCTGCGCGACCGGTGCACCCCCGAGGACGTCGTCGCGGCCGAGGCCACGGGCTGGAGCGAGCGGCTGTGGTCGGCGCTGGCCGAGGCGGGCTTCCCGTACGTGTCGGTGCCGGAGGAAGCGGGCGGCTCCGGCGGCGACGTCGCCGACGCGTGCGCGCTGCTGGCCGTGGCCGGGCGGTTCGCCGCGCCGGTGCCGCTGGCCGAGAGCGGGCTGCTGGCCGGCTGGGCGCTGGCTGCCGCGGGGCTGGAGCTGCCGGAGGGACCGGCGTCGGCGGCGGTCGGGCGACCCGGTGACGTGGTCGAGCTCTCCGGCGGGCCCGGGACGTGGCGGCTGACCGCGCGGGTGCAGCGGGTGCCGTGGGGCGGCCGGAGCACCCGGGTGGTGCTGCTGGCCTCCGTCGGCGGGGAACGGTACGTCGTCTCCGCGCCGACGGCGGTGGCGCAGGTTCTCGGGGGCCGGAACCTCGCGGCGGAGCCCCGCGACACCCTCAGCTGGGACGACGCGCCGCTCGCCGACGAGGCGGTCGCGCCGGCGCCGGCGGGTGTCGACGCCGACGCGCTGCGGCTGCGCGGGGCGCTGGGCCGGGCGGCGCTGATCTCGGGCGCGCTGGCGCGGGTGGCCGAGCTGACCGTCCGGTACACCGGTGAGCGGCAGCAGTTCGGCCGGCCGGTGGCCCGCTTCCAGGCGGTGCAGGCGCACCTGGTGACGATCGCCGAGGAGGCGGAGTTGGCGCGCATGGCCGTGGAGGTGGCTGCCCGGAACGCGCGGCCGGACCCCGGTTCCTTCGACGTCGCCGCGGCCGCCGCGGTGACCGGGGAGGCGGCGACCGTGGCGGCCCGCGCCGCGCACCAGGCGCACGGGGCGATCGGCATGACGAAGGAGTACGAGCTCGGCCAGCTCACCCGGCGGCTGTGGTCGTGGCGGGACGAGTTCGGCAGCGAGCGGGCGTGGGGCCGGGAGCTCGGGCGGCGGCTCGCCGAGGCCGGTGCCGACGAGCTGTGGCCGCGGATCTCGAGGGGGCTGGTGAGCGCATGAGCACCGACTGGGACGTCGCCGTCGTCGGCGCGGGTGTCGCGGGGCTGTCAGCGGCCCGGGTGGCGGCCGGGGCGGGGCTGCGGGTGGTGGCCTACGACCGGATGGCGCCGGGCGGGCAGCTGGTCAACCTGACCTCCGTGCACGACCACCCGGCGCCGGGGGAGACCGCGGACTCGGCCGGCCTGGTGTCGCGGCTGGTCGCCGAGGCGCAGGCGGCCGGTGTGGTCATGGCCTTCGACGAGGTGACCCGGGTGCGGTCCGGCACGCCGGTACGGCTGGAGGCGGGCGCCGGGGCGGTGACCGCGCAGGTGGTCGTCGTCGCCACCGGGCTGGGGCCGGGGCGGCTGGGGCTGCCCGGCGAGGAGGAGCTCGTCGGCCGCGGGATCTCCACCTGCGCCGGGTGCGACGGGCCGCTGTTCCGCGGCCGCGCGGTGGCGGTGGTGGGCGACGACGAGTGGACGGCCGAGGAGGCGCTGGAGCTGGCGGAGGTGGCCTCGGCGGTCACCGTGCTCGTGCCGGGGGAGCCGCGGTGGGATGCCGACCGCGCTCGCCGGCTGGCCGCCGCGGAGCGGGTCGAGGTGCTCCCCGGGGTGCGGGTGACCGCGCTGCGGGGGGAGGGCGTGCTCGCGGCCGTCGTCGTCGAGACGGCCGGTGGGCCGCGGGAGCTGGCGGTCGAGGGGCTGTTCACCTACGTGGGACGACGGGGGCCGGCGGGCCTGGTCGAGGAGGTGCCCGCCGATGCCGCGGGCCGGTTGCCCGCCGAGGGGGTGGGCGCCGCGGCCGGCACGGTGCTGGTGGCCGGGGACGCGCGGTCGGGTGCGGTGCAGTCGGTGGCGGCCGCGATCGTCGACGGGACGGCGGCGGGCGAGGCGGCGGTGGCCGCGCGCCGGGCCGCGGCGGGTCCGGCGCCGGGGGGTTCGGCGTCGGCGGCCGCGCCGTGGCTGCGCGTCGTCGACCCGACCTACGGCGTGCCGGCGGACGAGGCCGACGGCGCGGTACCGGAGGGCGGCGGCGCGGACTGGACCGAGGTGGCGCTGTTCTCCAACTCCAAGCCGAACGCCACCGAGCTGCTGCGCGGGGTGGGCGACCGGCTGCAGGAGCACTGGGGGCTGGCCGAGCTCGGGTTCGCCAGCAAGCCCAACGCCTCGGCGGCGGCCGACAAGGACGTCATCGACTGGCTGGCGCAGCGCTACAAGGTGGTGCTGGTGGCGGTCGGTGACTAGGGCTCGTGCTCGTCGTGGAGTCTCCACGACTCGGTGGAACTGGAGAAGCGTGGCGTCGTGGCACCGCTGCTGGTGACCTCGACGTTCCTGCCGCTGGTGGAGGCGCAGGCGAAGGCGCGGCGGGTGTCGCCGCGGGTCGTCGTCGTGCCGCACCCGGTGGGCGGGCTCAACGAGCAGGAGCTCGCGGAGCGGATCGAGGTCGCGGCCGGTGCCCTGCTGCCGCTGGCCGACGAGGCGCGGGGGAGCGCATGACCGAGGTGATCGACCTCCCCGGGGTGACCGAGGAGAACTGGCACGAGGTCGCCTGGGAGCGCGGCTGGGGCGACGGGCTGCCGACGGTGCCGCCGACGCCGGAGCGGGTGGCGGCGGCGCTGGCGGCGCTCGACGGCATCGACCTGGAGCTGGGGCCGGTACCGCCGTCCGGGCTGGTGCCGACGCGGGAGAGCTTCGCGGCGAACGCCGTCATGGCCGGGTGCCGGCCGGCCGACCTGCCGGTCGTGCTCGCCGCGGTGCGGGCGCTGCTGGCGCCGGAGTACAACCTGCACGGCGTGCTGGCCACCACCCACCCGTGCGCGCCGCTGGTGATCGTGAACGGGCCGGTGCGGACGTCGCTGGGGGTCAACAGCGGCACGAACTGCTTCGGTCAGGGAACGCGGGCCAACGCGGTGATCGGGCGGGCGGTGCAGTTGCTGACGACGCACGTCGGCGGGGCACGGCCGGGTTCGATGGACCGCTCGACGCAGGGCGGGCCGGCGAAGTACACGTGGTGCTTCGGGGAGAACGAGGAGGAGAGCCCGTTCGAGCCGTTCTCGGTGCGCCGCGGGTTTGCGCCGGGGGAGTCGACGGTGACGGTGGCGGCGTGCGAGGGGCCGCACAACATCAACGACCACGGCAGCACGACCGGCGAGGGGCTGCTCATGACGATCGCCGGGACGATGGCGCAGACCGGGTCGAACAACCTGTACGTGAAGGGCCCGCACTTCCTGGTGCTGGGGCCGGAGCACGCGGCGACGCTGCACCGCGACGGGTGGACGGCGGAGGCGCTGCGCGAGCGGTTGTGGGAGCAGGCGCGGGTGCCGGTGGCGAAGGTGTCGGAGGAGAACCAGCGGCAGTTCGAGGACTGGGGGGTGAAGCCGGACGGGGAGTTCTACCCGGTCAGCACCGGCCCGGACATGCTGCACATCCTGGTCGCCGGCGGGGCGGGGAAGCACTCGGCGTGGATCCCGTCGTTCGGCGCGACGGCGGCGGTGACGCGCCCGGTGCCGGTCCGCCCGTGAGCACGGACCTCCCGAGCCCCGAGCTCCCTTCCTCGGACGTGCCGACCCCGGACCTGCCGTGAGCCTCTCGGAGCTGCCGCTGGTCGAGGCCGGCACCGATCCGGCGTCGGTGCTGGGCGACCTGCTGGCGGCCGGGCACGGGGACGGGCTGCCGGTGGTGCCGCCGACCGCGCCCCGGCTCGCGGTGATGCTGGACGGCGTGGCGGCGCCCGACGAGGAGCTCGGGCTGGTGCCGCCGCTGTTCGGACCGCTGACGGTGCGCTCGGTCGCCTGGTACGCGGTGCTCGCGGGGTGCCGGCCGGGGGAGCTGCCGGTGGTGGTGGCCGCCTGCCGCGCGGCGCTCCAGGAGCGGTTCAACCTGCTGGGGCTCTCGACGACGACGGGTGCGCCGGCGGTCGCGGTGCTCGTGCACGGGCCCGTGACCAGGCGGCTGGGCATGACGTCGGGTTCCGGTGGGCTCGGGACGGGCAACCGGGCGAACGCCTGCATCGGGCGGGCGGTGTCGATGGCGCTCGCGGGCATCGGGGGTGCCACGGCGGGGGTGACCGACATGGCGACGATCGGGCAGCCGGCGAAGTACACGTGCTGCACGGCGGAGGCGGCGCGGCCGCTGCCGTCGCTGGCGCAGCGGCGGGGGCTCGGGGTGGACGTCGACGCGGTGACGGTCAGCGGCGTCGGCAGCGTGGTGGAGACGCTGCCCGGGGAGGGCTACCGGGAGCCGCCGTCGGTGCTCGGACCGGCCGCGGCGGCGATGGCGGGCGTCGCGCTGGCCTCGGGTGATCCGCAGCGGGCCGGGCTGGGGGAGCAGTTCCTCCTGCTGCCGCCGGAGCCGGCCGAGCTGCTGGCGGTGCACGGGTGGGGGTACGAGCGGATCGCGGAGTTCCTGTTCGAGCAGGGCAGCGCGCTGCTGCGGGGCTCGGCGTCCGCGCTGGCCTTCCGCGCGGGGTTGCCGGGGTATGCGACCGCGGGCCTGCAGGTGGCGGGGTCGGCGGCCGACGTGCACGTCGTCGTCACCGGGGGCGCGGGCGTGAAGATGCTGCTCCTGCCGACGTGGCCGGGTGGGTCCCGGTCGGTGACGGTGCCGGTGCGGGCCCTCAGACCGGGCTGACGGTCGCGGGTCAGACTGTCTCGGGGACGCGGAGTTCGGCCACCACGAGGTCGAAGGTGGCGACCTCGACCACCTCGGCCGCCATCTGCGCGCTGAACTCCTCCCGCAGGTCGGTGGCGCGGTCGAGCGCGGCCTGCATCTCGTCGCGGGAGTCGTAGGTGACGGCGGTGGTGGCGCGGCCGCTCGCCGGGTCGACGAGCACGCTGACCGAGCAGAAGCCGGGGAGCTCCTCGAGGCGGGGGACCATGCTGACGCCGAAGGCATCGGTCATCCGGTCGAGCCGGCCGGGGTCGCCGCGGGTCCAGGTGACGCGGGCGCATGCGGTGTCGGGCGCGGGATGCCTGCGGTGCAGGACGGCGATCGTCCACTCGTCCACGACCGCCGGACCGCCGAGGATGTCGCTGGCGCGCGCTCGCATGGCCTTCACCTGGGGAGCGCTGCGGTGGAGTGCGGTCGTGTCCTCCCAGGCGCTGGTGACGATGCACCGGCCGGAGGTCCGGTCGGCGAGCATGGAGAGGCCGATGAAGCCGTCCATGCCCATGACCGCGGGCAGGACGCGGGTGCGGATGTAGACGATGCCCCGCTCGACCTGGTCGGGGTTGCCGGCGATGGTGGTGGAACGCGCGTACATGCGACGGCTCCTCTGGCGAGCGGGCGGGGCCCGGGCGACGCGGCTGCGCCGCCCACTGTCCTCGCCGTCGCGCCGCTTGGGAACGGATCCGATCGCGGGTGTTCCGGTGGCGCAGCGGCGCGGGTCAACGGGTGGCTGAGGGGCCAGTGGCCCGGCGCGGCGCCGCACGACTCACAAGGTGATCGGGTCGGGTGGGGCTTCCTCGTCGAGCCAGGGT